>JANYGW010000077.1 GCA_025359245.1 Massilia sp. | reverse complement strand
CCCGATGGACCTGATCCCCGACTTCTGCAAGCGCAAGCACGGCGAAAAATTCGACTATCCCGATCCGCGCACCGAAGCCATTTTGTCCGAAACCTACGGCATCATGGTGTATCAGGAGCAGGTCATGCAGATGGCGCAGATTGTCGGCGGTTACTCGCTCGGCGGCGCCGACATGCTGCGCCGCGCGATGGGTAAAAAGAAGGCCGAGGAAATGGCCGAGCACCGCGAGATCTTCCGTGCCGGCGCCGCCAAGGACGGGCTCTCCGCGGCCAAGGCCGACGAGATTTTCGACTTGATGGAGAAGTTCGCAGGCTACGGCTTCAACAAGTCGCACGCGGCCGCCTACGCGTTGTTGTCGTATCACACCGCCTACCTGAAGGCGCACCACACCGCCGCGTTCATGGCCGCCAACTTGTCGCTGGCGATGGACGACACCGACAAGATCAAGATCCTGGTCGAAGACTGCATCGACATCTGCAAGCTGACGCTGCTGCCGCCCGATATCAATTTTTCGGACTACCGCTTCATGCCGGAAGGCCCGCCGCCGTCGGTGACGGGCAAGCGCGTCACCAACATCCGCTACGGGCTGGGCGCGGTCAAGGGTTCGGGCCAGGGCGCGATCGAGGCGATCATCGCGGCGCGCCTGTCCGGCGGACCGTTCACCGACCTGTTCGACTTCTGCAAGCGGGTCGACCGCAAGCAGATCAACCGGCGCACCATCGAGTCGCTGATCCGGGCCGGCGCCATGGACTGCTTCGGCGTCGACCGCGCGATCCTGCTGGCGTCGGTCGCCTTTGCGGTCGAAGTGGCCGACCAGGCGCTCGCGTCGGTCAACCAGGTCAGCCTGTTCGGCGGCGACGACAGCGACCTGGTGGCGCCGCCCGACTACGTCAAGGCCACGCCGTGGACCGACCGCCAGAAGCTGTCCGAAGAAAAAATCGCGCTCGGCTTCTACCTGTCGGGCCATATGTTCGATTCGTTCGCCCAGGAAGCGCGCCGCTTTGCGCGCACCAAGCTGGCCGACCTCGATCCGTCGCGCGAGCCGCGCATGATGTGCGGCGTGATCACCGGGATCCGCACCCAGATGACCCAGCGCGGCAAGATCCTGATCGTCTCGCTGGACGACAAGACCAGCGTGGTCGAGGTTACTGTCTACAACGAGGTCTTCGACGCCAACAAGAACGTGTTCAAGGAAGATGAATTCCTGGCGGTGGTGGGCAAGGTGTCGGAAGACCGCTTCAACGGCGGGCTGCGCATCACGGCCGAAAAGGTGTACGACATGACGCTGGCGCGGGTGCACTACGGGCAGCGCCTCGGCCTGTCGCTGCCGGGCGCGGTGGCCTCGCACCGGATCGTCGAAGTGCTGCAGCCGCACCGCAACGCGGCCGGTTTGCCGGTCGCGATGCGGATCAAGCCGCAGGGCGTCGAATGCATGCTGCAACTGGGCGACGACTGGCGCGTGGCGCCGTCGGACGCGCTGACGCTGGCGCTCGAGCAGGTGCTGGGCGCGCGCGAAGTGGCGGTGGAATACTAGATGGCGATCAAGCAGCCCGCGCTCGCCCGCGTCCTGATCTGCCGCACCGACAATATCGGCGACGTGGTGCTGACTTTGCCGCTGGCCGGCTACCTGAAGCAGCTGGTGCCGGGCGTGCAGGTCGATTTCCTATGCCGCGCCTACGCCGCGCCGGTGGTGCGCCAGTGCCGTTTCTTCGACCGCGTGCTGGCGCTCGAAGATCAGCCCGACCTGCAACGCATGTTCGCCGACGGCGGCTACGACACCGTGATCTTCGCCTTTCCCAACCGCCGCCTGGCGCAGGCCGCGCGCCGCGCGCGGGTGGCCAACCGGGTCGGCACCAGCCATCGGCTGTACCATTGGCTCAGCTGCAACCGGCTGGCCCATTTCAGCCGCGTGCGTTCGACGCTGCATGAAGCCCAGCTCAATTTTGAACTGCTGCGCCCCCTCGGCATCAATCATATTCCGGCGCTGGCAGACATTCCGCCGCTGTACGGCTTGAGTGCGCCGCGCTTGCCCGAGGCCGACACGCTGCGCGAGCTGGCCGAGTTCAACGTGATCCTGCATCCCAAGTCGAACGGCAACGGGCGCGAATGGCCGCTGGCGCGCTACACCGAACTGGCGCGGCTGCTGCAGGCGGAAGCGGGCATCAGCCTGTGGGTGACGGGCAGCGCCGCCGAGGGCGAGGTGCTGGCGCGCGAGGCGCCCGAGCTGATGGGCATGCCGAACGTGCGCAACCTGTGCGGGCACGTCGACCTGGCCGGCCTGACCGCGCTGATCGGCGCGGCCGACGGCCTGATCGCCAGCGGCACCGGTCCGCTGCACATGGGCGCCGCGCTGGGCCGGCCCGTGCTCGGCCTGTTCCCGCCGATCAAACCGATCGATCCGCAGCGCTGGGGCGCGCTGGGCGCGCAAGCGCAGTCGCTCACGGCGCCGGCACCGTGCGCGACCTGCACCGGCGTGGCCAGCTGCGCCTGCATGCAGGCGATCGGCGCGGCCGACGTGGCCGCCATCGTGCATGGCTGGCGCGTGCGCCGCCGCAAGGAAGCCTAGCGCGATTGCTGCGCCGCGAGCTGCCTGCGCAGTTTGCGCGCCTGGCGCCACATCTTGTATTTGCGGCTGGCCGCCTGCTTCAGATGGAAGGCCAGGTTCCCGGTCAGGACGCTGCGCAGTTCGGCCAGCATGCGCGCGTCCTGCGCACGGTCCTTCGACAGCACCTGGCCGGCGCGCGACGCCGCCAGCAGGCTGGCATAGTCGCCGAACTGGTTGGCGACGAAACTGGCCTGGATGGCGGCACGGGTGCGCTGGCCGATCGCGTGCGGCAGCTGGTAGCTGCTCTTGACCAGGCTCAGATAGAAGTGGGCCGTCATCATGTCGAACTGGCGCTGGACCGCGACGCTCACCGCGCGCTGCTGCAGGAACTGGCGCGGCACCGGCAGCGCCGCGGCGAAATCGAGGCACCACTTGGCCGATATCGATTGCGTGATGCTGGTCAGGTGCTGGCGGTAGTCGATGATCTTGTGCGGCACGTGCAGCAGGCTGGTACACAGGCTGATCAGGCGCGGCAAGGTGGCGACGTCTTCGAAGACGCGCCCGGGCGGGAACACCGGCTCGGGCAGCTGCGCATAGATGTCGCGCCGGATCACGTGGGCCCACACGTACATGTGGCGGTTGGCCATGAAGTTGATCAGGATCGCTTCCGGATCGCGCATCACGCCGGCCGGGTAGACCAATCCGACGTCGTGGGTCTTGGCCGCTTCGTTCGGGTGCCACATGCTGAAATTGAAGGCAATCACGTCCGGGCGGTGCTCCGCGATGGCGCGGTCCAGGTGCTCCAGCGCGCCGTCGCACAGCACGTCGTCGCTGTCGAGGAAGGCGATGTAGTCGCCGCGCGCGGCCAAGATGCACTGGTTGCGGGTGGCGGCGATACCCTGGTTAGCCTGGGTTTGCACGCGAAAATTCGGGTGCGGCCAGCTTTCCTGCAGCTTGGTCAGCAATGCCAGCGTGTTGTCGGTCGAGCCATCATCGACGACGACCAGCTCGTGATGCTCGCGCAGCTGCCCCAGCGCCGAGCGCACGCACTGCTCGATATAGGGCTGGACGTTATAGGCGGGAATTACAATGCTGATGGTCGGAGTCATGGCGGATGCTGGCTTCAGTTTGAAAAAATCGACAAGAAACGCATAATAGGAGTTTCCGTCACCGAATGCTCCAATTATTTTGCCGGAATGCGTCCGCCAGCGGGGCCAGGCCTGTCATACGTGTCAACACCAGAAGAGAAAGCAAGCCAAAATCGATGAAACCGGAAATCCTGCTCACCCTCGATTCGATGCGGCACGCGAATACGGGCCTGTACACCTTCGGCCATTGCCTGGGGCGTGAAATCATGCGCCAGGGCGGCGCCGAGTTCGGCGTCAACGTCTACACGTATCCGGCCCAGCAAGGGGTGCTGGGCCAGGCGGCCGGCTACGTTCAGCACAAGCATTTCCATCAGCTGTTTTTTCCGCAGCGGGCGCGCTTCGACGTGGTCCATTTCGCCGACCAGTACTGCCGTTTCGGGCCGGCCAAGGTGCGCGCCAAGACAGTCATGACGGTGCACGACATGAACCAGATCTATGAACAGCAGCCCGGCACGCGCAAGCTGGCGCGCTACATGCGCCGGATGCAGGCGAAAATCGCCGGCGCCGACAAGGTGGTGGCCATTTCCCGCTACGTGGCGGCCGACCTGGTTCGCCATTTCCCCGACGTGCGCGGCAAGATCTCGGTGATCTACAACGGCAGCGACTTCACCAGCGCGCCGGACGGGCACCGCCCGCAGGTCGATCCCGGCGGGCCATTCCTGTTCAGCGTCGGCATGGTGTGCGCGAAAAAGAACTTCCACGTGCTGGTGCCGCTGTTGCGCAACAACGCGCGCAAGCTGGTCATCTCCGGCATCGTCAAGGAAGAGTACCGGCAGAAGATCCTGGCCGAGGCGGCCGCCCACGGCGTGAGCGAGCGCGTGCTCATCACCGGCCCGGTCAGCCAGTACGACAAGGACTGGTATTACGCCCATTGCGAGGCGTTCGTGTTCCCGTCGCTGGCCGAAGGCTTCGGCCTGCCCGTGATCGAGGCCATGCACCACGGGAAGCCGGTGTTCCTGTCGACCTTGACGTCGCTGCCGGAAATCGGCGGCGATGCGGCCTACTACTTCGACAATTTCGAGCCGGACCACATGGCCGCGGTGCTGGAGCGCGGGCTCGCCCATTTCGCCGCCAACCACGGGCCCGACACGGTGCGCCACCATGCATCGCAGTTCACGTGGGAGAAGGCCGCCGCCGCGTACCTGGACTTGTACCGCAGCTGCCTCAAGGCCTAGGCGCTGCCGTGCCGGGCGAGCGGCGCGCCTTGCGCAGGCGCCGCCACAGCTTGAGCTTGCGGCTGGCCGCGCGCTTGAAGTTGAGCACCACGCCGCCGCCCAGCGCGCTTTCGACCTGGCGGATGATGACCGCGTCAAGCGTATGGTCGTTCGATGTCATATCGGCGCGCCCGGCGCTCGCCAGCAGCGAGGCCGGGTCGCCGAACAGGCTGGCGGCGAAGATCGGCTTGAGCAGGGCGCGCACGCGGCGTCCGTCGGCGCGCGGCAAGCGGTACGAATTCTTGACCACGCCCACATAAAAATAGGCCACCGCGACGTCGAAATGGCGCCGCACCGAATCGGCCACGCCGCGCGCCTGCAAATGGCGGCGCGCCACCGGCAGTGCGCCGGCGAAATCGAGGCACCACTGCTCCGACACGGGCGCCGGCTGCTGGCGGTAATCGATGACCGGATGGGCCAGGTGCAGCAGGCTGGCGCACTGGCTCAGCAGGCGCGGCACGGTCGCGACATCCTCGAACAGCTGCGCGGGCGGAAACACGGGTGCCGGCAGCTGCGCGTAAATCTCGCGCCGGAACACATTCGACCAGATGTACATGTGGCGGTCGGCGAGGAAGATCCGCATGATCGCCTCGGGATCGCACAACAGCTTGCCGACCGGGTAGCCAAGCCGGACGCTGCGGGTCTTGCCCGCGTCGTCCGGATGCCACATGCGAAAGTCGCAGGCAATGACGTCGGGACGGTGCGCGGCGATGGCCTGCCCGATGGCCGCCAGCGAGCCAGGAAGCAGCAGGTCGTCGCCGTCGACGAAGGCGATATAGTCGCCCTGGACGACGTGCAGGCAGTGGTTGCGCGCGCTGGCGATGCCGGTGTGGGCCTGGCTGAAAATATGGAAGTTCGCCGCCGGCCACGCTTCCTGCAGCTTGAACAGCAATGCCAGCGTATTGTCGCTAGAACCGTCGTCGACCACGACCAGCTCCTGCCCCGGGCGCAACTGGTCGAGAATCGAGCGGATGCACGGGCCGATCGTGCGCTGCGCGTTATGAATGGCGACGGCCACGCTGAGCGAGATTTTCATGGCTGCTCCGCGGCGCGCAGGCTTACGCCGCGGGGCGGCGTGGCGCAGTCCTGCGTGTTGGCAGTCGGGCCGTCATCAGCGATAATGACTTCGAAATTTTTATCGCCCTGCACGAAGCTGGCCGCCATGACTGTGGCGGAGACGCCTGGCCGCTTGTATCTGGTAGTGAGCACAGCGATGAATGGTTCTTTCTGAATGGGACTTGAAAACTGCGCGTTTGCCTATGGTACCAAGAAATGCCGACTTCATGACGAATCAACAATGAATGCTGAAAGCGCCGGGCATGGGCGGAAGTGATATTCTGGTCGGTTGAAGCCAGACAGCGAACTATAGCTGCACATGGGCTGATGCCTGAACACGAAAGAAAACGATGGAAAACAAGGTCATAATCGGGCGCCTGCTGGCGATCATCAAGCCGTATCGCTCGCGCGCCTTCCTGTCATTCCTGATGATGGCCGGTACCGCGGTGACGGAGCCGCTGCTGGCCAAGGCGCTCCAGCTGCTGCTTGACAAGGGCTTCGGTCCGCACAGGGTTGCGTTCAGCCTGTGGCTGGTGCCGGCCATCCTGCTGTCGATTTTCGTGGGACGCGGGATCTTCACGTTTTCCACCGCCTACCTGAACAACTGGGTCATGAGCCGGGTACTCAACGACCTGCGCCGGATGGTGTTCGACCGCCTGCTGCGGGTGCCGGTGGCGCGTTTCCACGCCGAGTCGACCGGCAAGATCATCAACACCGTGATCGGCGAAGTGCGCCAGGTGGTCGATATGGTCAACTCCGTGTTTCTGGCGTTCGTGCGCGACATCCTGGTGATCCTCGGTCTGCTGGCCGGGCTGTTGTACATGAACTGGCGCCTGACCCTGATTGCCCTGGTCGTGATGCCGGTGACGGCAGTGATCGTGCGCACGACCGCCAAACGGCTGCGCAGCCTGAGCCGCGAGAACCAGCGCGTCACCGAGGAGATGACCCAGGTGGTCGACGAAGCGGCGCGCGGCCACCAGATCATCCGCGTGTTCTCGGGCGAACGCTACGAGCGGCGCCGCTTCGAACAGCGCAGCGAGGCCCTGCGCGGTTTTTCGCAGCGCATGACCGTGGCCAGCGCGGCGACCGTGCCGATCACGCAGACCACCACCGCGATGGCGGTCTCGCTGGTCATCGTGATCGCCATGAGCAGCGGCATGACGCAGGGCGAATTCACCGGATTCATCGCCATGATGCTGCTGTTGCTGGCGCCGTTGAAGTCGCTGGTGGGGGTGAACGGTCCGCTGCAGCGCGGCATGGCGTCGGCTGAAGCCGTATTCGCGATGGTCGACGCGCCGGTGGAGGAAGACCCGGGCAGCAAGGTCATCGGACGTTCCAGCGGACACCTGCAGTTCGACGCAGTCTCGTTCCGGTACGCGGCGGACAAGCCGCTGGCAATGGACAATATCACGCTCGAAGTGAAGGCTGGACAAACGGTGGCGCTGGTGGGCACGTCCGGCGGCGGCAAATCGACCCTGGTCAACCTGGTGACGCGTTTTTACGCGCCCGAGAGCGGCCGCATCCTGATCGACGGCGTTCCGTACCAAGAGATTCGCCTCGATAGCCTGCGCGCGCAGCTTTCCATGGTGAGCCAGAACGTGGTGCTGTTCGATGACACGCTGGCCGCCAACATCGCCTATGGCGTCGAGGCGATCGATCCGGCACGCCTGGCGGCGGCCATCAAGGCGGCTCACCTTGACGGCGTGGTGACGCAACTGGCGCAAGGCGTCGACACCGCGATCGGCGAGAACGGCATGCGCCTGTCGGGCGGGCAGCGCCAGCGGGTCGCCATCGCGCGGGCTATCTACAAGGATGCGCCGATCCTGATTCTCGACGAGGCTACCTCCGCGCTGGACAACGAATCCGAGCACGTGGTGCAGGCGGCGCTCGACACGCTGATGGTCGGGCGCACCACGCTGGTGATCGCGCACCGGCTGACGACGGTGGAACGGGCCGACAAGATCGTGGTCATCGACCAGGGCCGGATCATCGAATCGGGGCGGCACGCAGAACTGCTGGCGCAAAACGGCATCTACACCAAGCTGTACCAGCTCGATTTCGCCAAGGGCGAGCAATGAGCGGTGTCCGCACGCTGGTCATTTCGCCCAACTGGATCGGCGACGCCGTGATGGCGCAGCCGCTGCTGCAGCTGTTGAAGCAGCGCCACCCGGAACGCCCGATCGACGTGCTGGCGCCGCCTTCGGTGGCTCCGGTGTGGCGCGCGATGGCGGAAGTCGACAGCGTCCTCGAAACGCCATTCCGGCATGGCCCACTGCAGCTGCGCGAGCGCTGGAAGTATGCGCGCGTGCTGCGCCGGCGCGGCTATGCCGATGCCTACGTGCTGCCGAATACCCTCAAGTACGCGCTGATTCCGTTCCTGGCCGGGATCGGCGAGCGGGTCGGCTACAAGGGCGAGATGCGGCATGGCCTGATCAACCGCATGCACCACGACGATACGCCCAAGCGCGCAATGGTGCCGTTCTACGCGGCGCTGGCGGGCCAACCGCGCGCGCCGCTTAACGCGCACGTACCGCGCCCGGCGATGCATGTCGATGGCGCGACCATCGCCGCCGTGTGCGCGCGCCTGCAGATCGACACGGGGCGGCCGCTGGTGGTGTTCGCGCCCGGGGCCGAGTTCGGCGCAGCCAAGCGCTGGCCGGCGCGCCATTTCGCGGCGCTGGCGCAGGCGATCATGGCGCAGCAGCCGGCCGCGCAAATCGGCCTGCTCGGCTCGCCCAAGGACAAACAGGCATGCGACGAGATCATTGCCATCACCGGCGCCGATGGCATGTTCAACCTGGCCGGCGTGACGCGCCTTGACGAAGCGATTGCCCTGATCGCGCGCGCCGATGCGGTGGTGGCGAACGACTCCGGGCTGCTGCACATTGCGTCGGCGCTGAACCGGCCCGTGATTGCGCTGTACGGCCCGACCGATCCGGACCACGCGCCGCCGTTTTCCGACATGGCCAGGTCGATGTCGCTGCGCCTGGCGTGCGCGCCGTGCCGGCAGCGCGAGTGCCCGTTGGGGCATCACGACTGCATGGAAAAAATGGACGCGCCGATGGTGTGGCAAGCGCTGCGGCCGATGCTGGGCTCATCATCCGAACCAAGGGACCCGACATGAAAATACTGATCTTTGGCGCCACCGGCATGGTTGGCCAGGGCGTGCTGCGCGAATGCCTGAAGGCGGCCGATGTGGAACTGGTGCGGACCGTCGGGCGCGCACCGACCGGCCAGCAGCATGCGAAGCTGCGCGAACTGGTGCATGCCGAAATGTGGCATTACGAGGGCGTCGAGGCAGAGCTAAGCGGCTTCGATGCCTGCTTCTTCTGCATCGGCGTCACATCGTCGGGGATGGGCGAGAAGGCCTACACGCACCTGACGTACGACCTGACGCTGGCGGTCGCCGAGACGCTGTCCCGCCTCAATCCAGGCATGGCGTTCGTGTACGTGTCGGGCGCGGGCGCCGACAGCAAGGAAACCAGCAGGATCACGTGGGAGCGGGTGCGCGGCAAGACCGAAAACGCGCTGCTCAAGCTGCCGTTTCGCAGCGTCGCCGTGTTCCGCCCCGGGATGATCCAGCCGCTCGACGGGATCAAGTCCAAGACTGCGGCCTACCGGATCTTCTATGCGCTGGCCAAGCCGCTGCTGCCGCTGCTGCGTGCGGCCTTGCCGGCCCACATACTGACCACGCGCCAAGTCGGCCAGGCCATGCTGGCGGTGGCGCGCGGCAGTGCGCGCCGCGGCGTGCTCGAAAGCGCCGACATCGGCGCGCTGGGCAAGGATGGCGTCAGTTGAAGCAGCTCGCTGCCTGATGATATGGCGCGGCGCTGGCACCACCATGTGTATGTGATCGCGTTGTCACCAGACGTGCTGTACGAGCCGCGCTTTCGCAAATCGAATCCCGACTACGTCACTGGCAAGCCATGCGTGTACGTGGGGATGACCGGGCTGAACCCGGACCTGCGCTTCGACAAGCACAAGGCCGGCATCCAGGCCAACAAGTTCGCGCAGCAGTACGGCCTGCGCCTGATGCCCGAGCTGTACGCGATGTACAACCCGATGCCCTACCGCGGCGCCAGCGAGATGGAAGTCGAGCTGGCGATCGCGCTGCGCGAGGCAGGCTACGGCGTGTGGCAGGCCTAGCGTGCGGGCAGGTCAACATTCGGCGAAGCGACAAGTGGGCATTGGCTATCTGCAGAAATCGCGGCATTGTCAAATGAAATGAACATCGCCGTCCCCGCTTTCGCGAGGACGACATTATTGGGCTCTTGACCGGCTATGCGAATCGTGATGCCTGCGACGTCACTTGCCTAGCGTGTGGCCTGCAGCAGGAAGGACTCCTGGCGGCAGCTGTTCGACGAACGCTTGATCTCGCCCTGGCTGCAGCTGCGCGACGTGCCGGCCTTGTCGAAGCAGGCATGCATCTCGCGCAGGAAGCGCCCGCCGCTGTCGCAAAATGGCAGCACGCCGTTGACCGCCAGGCCCGGGTTGGATGCCTTGAAGGCCTGGATGAATTCACCCGGGCTGGCGCGCAGCGGCGCCGTGGGCTTCTGGTAGGCCGCTGGAATAACCAGTTTCCCCTTCAATTTGGATGATAGCGCAAAATACGCGTCCGGCGCCAGGCCCGAGCAGGTGCCGTGCTTGCTCCATTCATGTCCGATCAGCTTCGGCGACGGATACAGCGACGCATACTGGCCCCTGACCGCGCCCGGCAGCTGCTCGTTCGAGCAGCTTTCCGGATAGCCGGCCTCGAACTGCGGCCACAGGCCGTGCAGCACGAAACCCATGCCGCGTCCGCATTGGTCGTTGTCGCCGTGGGTGGCGCAAAACGAGGGCGACCAGCTCATCGACACGGCGTAATAGTCGAACTGGCCGGGCTGGCCGTGCGGCGTTTGCGGCCGCCTGGCCTGTGCGCCCGAGGTGGCGGCCAGCAGCAGGGTAATCAGTAGAAGTTTTCGATAGGTTTGCATGGGATTTCCTGCCTGTGTGTGCGGCCGGCGTTATCGCTCGGCCAGGTTTTCATAAACATAGGAGCGCAGCACCTGCTTGCTGGCGTCGTCCATCGCGGCTTCGTCGAATTCGACGCCGTAGCGCATCTGCTGCGATAGTTTGCCCTTGACGCTGCGGATCACGCACGGCACTGTCAACATCTGCGCCTTGTCCGCAATCTTGACCCGGAACGTCATCGTCATCCTGGCGCCGGCCTGGCCAAGCACGAAGCCGGTCGCGACTGCGCAGCCGGAGCCGGACAAATTGGTAATCAGGGCCGGTACCGTGTAGCCGTCGGCCATCTGGACCGACGCCGGAATGCGCGCGTCGACCCGCAGCGTCTGGCGAAATGGCTGGGTCGCGGCCTCGGTCGGATAGCGCAGGAACAAATGGGGGCTGGGCAGGGCGGCGTAGCGCATGACGGTGGTCTTGAAGATGCACAGGCTCTTGCCGAAAATGACCTGGGCCGAAACCGGCATGCCCTCGAAATTCTGCCAGGTCTGTCCGATTCCCAGCCCCAGCGGCGGCGCTGACACGATCACCGACTGCAGCGGAATGCGCCCGTAGAAATCGACCTGCACCTTGCGCGGTTCGAAGTCGCTGGGCAGCTTGAATACCAGCACCACCCCCTCGGCGTTGTGCTTCAGGTATTGCAGGGGATCGCTGGTCTTGAGCGCCACCTTGTCGGCGACCGGGTCTTGCTCGACCTCGAAGGTGGTTGCGCTGCGGTCGCTTTCGGTGGCCGCGCGCATCGGCGTGGCCATCATCAGGCGCATGGCCACGATGCTGTCCGCCACCATGAAGCCGGCCGGCGCCAGCAGCTCGCCCGAGCGCAGGTAGATCGACCACGGCAAGGCGGCGCCAAGCGGCAAGTCGTTTTCGGACAGATAAATGTAACGCGGTGTTTTGCTCATTTCCACCGACCTTGGCATAGTAGCGTGGACTCGAAAAAACTACATCAGGATCACGTCGTACTGCTCCTGGTGATAAGTCGACTCGACCTGCAGCGAAATGCGCTTGCCGATAAAATCGCCCAGCATGGCCAGGTGCTGCGATTCTTCTTCCAGGAACAGGTCGACCACTTCTTGCGAGGCGAGGATGCGGAATTCGCGCGGGTTGAACTGCTTCGCCTCGCGCATCAGTTCGCGCAGGATTTCGTAGCAGATCGTGCGGCTGGTCTTGACCTGGCCCTTGCCGGCGCAGGCCGGGCACGGCTCGCACAGGATATGGGCCAGCGATTCGCGGGTGCGCTTGCGCGTCATCTCCACCAGGCCCAGCGCCGAAAAGCCCGACACCGACACCTTGGTGCGGTCGCGCGACAAGGTCTTCTTCAACTCCTGCAGCACCGCGTTGCGGTGCTCGTTGTTGTCCATGTCGATGAAGTCGAGGATGATGATGCCGCCCAGGTTGCGCAGGCGCAGTTGGCGCGCGATCGCGTGCGCCGCCTCCAGGTTGGTCTTGAAAATGGTGTCGGCAAAATTGCGACCGCCCACAAAGCCGCCGGTGTTGACGTCGATTGTGGTCATGGCCTCGGTCTGGTCGACGATCAGGTAGCCGCCCGACTTGAGGTCGACCCGGCGCCCGAGCGCGCGCAGAATTTCCTCTTCGACGCCGTACAGGTCGAACAGCGGACGTTCGCCCGTATAGTGCTGCAAACGCGTCAGTTCGCTGGGGGTGTAGGCCTGCGCGAACTCCACCAGCTTCTGATGGTTCTCGCGCGAGTCGACCTGGATGCTGGCCGTTTCATCATGCACGAAGTCGCGCAGCACGCGCTGGGCCAGGCTCAGGTCCTGATACAGCAGGCTGGTGGCAGGGCGCGTGCGCGCGCCGTGCACGATCGCGCCCCAGGTCTTGCGCAGGTAGTCGACGTCGGCCTTCAGGTCCGTATCGGACGCATCCTCGGCCATCGTGCGCACGATGTAGCCGCCTTTTTCCTCGGGCGGCAGCAGGCCTTGCAGGCGACTGCGCAGCTGTTCACGTTCGGATTCCTTTTCGATCTTTTGCGAGATCCCGATGTGGTTATCCTGCGGCAGATAGACCAGCATGCGCCCGGCGATCGAGATCTGGGTCGACAGGCGCGCTCCCTTGGTGCCGATCGGGTCCTTGATCACCTGGACCGTCAGCACCTGGCCGTCGAACAGCACCTTTTCGATCGGGGTCGGCGCCACGTTGGGGCTCTCGTGATTGCGCGCTTCCCAGATGTCGGCCACGTGCAGGAAAGCGGCGCGTTCGAGGCCGATGTCGATGAAGGCCGACTGCATCCCGGGCAGCACCCGCACCACTTTGCCCGAATAGACGTTGCCGGCCAGGCCGCGCGTGAGCGTGCGTTCGATGTGCAGTTCCTGCACTGCGCCTTGCAGGATCAGCGCGACGCGCGTCTCTTGCGGCGTGATGTTAATGAGGATGTCTTCGTTCATTGATTAATGCCGCCGTGCCAAGAATGTGCAAGACATGATCATACACGGGCGTGGGGCTGGCGGGGGCGGCGCGGACAGGGGGCGAAATGAATTGTTACCCATAGAACTGTCGTCCTCGCGAACGCGGGGACCCATGCTGAGCATGGTCAGGATGGGTCCCCGCTTTTCGCGAGGGCGACGTTGGTTGATGTATTTGAAGTCGAAAATTCTGCGATTTCTGCTGATATACGAGCCATTGGGGCTGTCAACAAGATTAATCCGGACACCAGTGCGCGTTCGCGAGGGCGACGTTAAGAAGGGACGCTTCATGCCGACTTCGCGACATCTAGGCCAGCGGAATGCCGGCCTTGCGCAGCAATTTTGCGGTTTCATACAAGGGCAGGCCCATGATGCCGGAATGGCTGCCGTCGATATGCTCGATGAACAGCGCCGCCATGCCCTGGATGCCGTAGCCGCCGGCCTTGTCGTACGGCTCCTGCGTGGCGCAGTAGGTCTTGATGAAGGCCGGCGACAGCGTCGCAAAGCGCACCTGCGACACCTGGGTCAGCTGTTCGACCTGGTCCTGGTGGTGCACTGCGATCGAGGTCAGCACCTGGTGGGTGCGCCCGGACAGGCGTTCGAGCATGGCGACCGCCTCCAGCTTGGTGGACGGCTTGCCGAGGATCTCGCCGTCGAGCGTGACGGTGGTGTCGGCGGCCAGGATGGGGCGCACCGGCAGGCGCCGGTTCTGCACGATCGACCAGGCGAAGGCGGCCTTTTCGCGCGAGACGCGCGCCACGTACAGGGCCGGGTCTTCGCCCGGCAGCACGATTTCGCTGACGTCGGGTCCGCGCGCGGTATCGTTGCGCAGCATGAGCAGCTCGAATTCCACGCCGATCTGGCGCAGCAACTCGCGCCGGCGCGGGCTTTTCGATGCCAGGTAAATTTTCTTGTCGATGGGCTTCATCGAATTTCCGCTTCTCAGACGCGATGATAAGGGTGGTTCTGGGTGATCGACCACGCCCTATATAATTGCTCTGCAAGCATAACACGCACGATGCCATGCGGGAGCGTCATAGAGGAAATGCGTATCAGCCCCTCGGCGCGCGCCTTCAGTTCAGGGTCGAGGCCGTCAGCCCCGCCGATCAGGAACGCGGTGTCGCGCCCTTCCTGTTGCCAATTCATTAATTGCTGCGACAAGCCGACGCTGGTCAGATCCTTGCCGCGCTCATCGAGGGCGATGATGCGCACATTCTTGGGCAGGGCCGCCTCGATGCGCTCGCGTTCGAGCGCCATCGCGGTGGCCGCCGTCTTGCTGCCGGACCGTTCGACCGGCTTGATTTCCTTGAGCACGATGCGCAGCTCGGGCGGCATGCGCTTGGTGTACTCGGAAAAGCCGTTCTCGATCCAGGCCGGCATTTTATGGCCGACTGCAGCAATGATGAGCTGCATCGGCGCTTACTCTGCGACTTTTTTGACGGCGCGCTTGATGACTTTCTTTTCCGGCACGGCGTCTGCCGGGGCCTTGGCTGCCTTCACGCGCGGGGTAGGGACGCGCTTCGGTGGCAGCTCCTTGAGCGCCTTGACCGCTGCCGCTTCCGACTTGGTTGGCTTGATCTTGACGACCTTGCCCACTGGCGTTGCCGCTTTTTTGGCTGGCGCGCGCTTCGGCTTCTCGGCCGCGGTGGCCTTGGTCACGGCGGTGCCCTTGCGCTCGCGTACCGGCTTGACTTCGGGCGCCGGCTGGGTCGATGCGAGGTGCTTCGACTTCGGTTTCGCTTCGGCGGCATCGGCCGCTTCCGGCGTGCCCTTGCGCTTGGCTGCGCCCAGCTTGACCGGCTTGTCGCCCCAGATTTCTTCGAGGCGGTAGTACTGGCGGATGGCCGGCTGCATGATGTGGACGATCATGTCGCCCAAGTCGACCAGCACCCATTCGCCGGTGTCTTCGCCTTCGATGCCGAGCACGTCGCCGCCGGCATCCTTGATCTTGTCGCGCACCGAGGCGGCGAGGGCCTTGGTCTGGCGGTTCGAGGTGCCCGAGACGACCGCGATGCGGTCGAACAGGCTGGTCAGGTGCACGGTGTCGAACACCTGGATGTCCTGGCCTTTGATGTCCTCGAGCGCATCGACGACGAGGGTTTGAAGTTTTTTAATATCCATTAGATTTTGTATAGATTATGTTGTTGAATATAGTCTAGCACTACCCGGGAGATAAGCGAATTTGCCTGTTCTCCGCGTTGTAACGCCGCACGGACCTGGGTGGCTGAGATATCCACATCCAGCGTCTGCGCCAGGTAAGCATGGCCAGACGGGGTATTACGCAGCTGCTCCAGGCTTGCCTGGCGCTGCTGAAGTTCGGTTGCGACCGCGGGCGGCAATGCCGCCTCGGCCAATGAAAAACCCGGGCGCGCAGCCACGCCGATATGGGCCAGGTCAAACAGGGCGCGCCAATCGCGCCAGCTATCGAGTTGCTGCAACTGGTCCGCTCCCATCAGGAACACGATCGAGGCCTGCGCGCCGAATTCGGCGCGTACTGCGCGCAGCGTGTCGACGGTGTAGGTCGGCGTGCCGCGCTCGATCTCCTGGCGGTCCAGCGTCACTTTCAGGGACGCGTCCTCAAACGCCAGGGCGAGCATGGCAAGGCGATCATCGGCGCTGGCCTTCAGGCCGTTTTTCTGCCACGGCTTACCGGCCGGGATGATACGCAGTTGATCGGGTTGGAGCAGCTTTGCAAACAAGGCAGCCAGTGCCACATGGCCGTTATGGACCGGGTCGAAACTGCCTCCCAGCAGCGCGACGCAGAATGTCACGTTGCGAGCCAGTCGCGATGGACCAGGAAGTCCGTGTACAGCGCCGCTTCCGCGCTGCCTTCGTCCGGCTTCCAGTCGTAGCGCCATTTGACGATCGGCGGCATCGACATCAGGATCGCCTCGGTGCGTCCGCCGGACTGCAGGCCGAACAGCGTGCCGCGGTCGAACACCAGGTTGAACTCGACGTAGCGGCCGCGCCGGTAAGCCTGGAAATCGCGTTCGCGCTCGCCATACGGCTGGTCCTTGCGCGCGCGCAGGATCGGCAAATAGGCCCCGATGAAACTGTCGCCCACGCTTTGCATCATCGCGTAGCTGGCATCGAAGCCGGGCGCGTTGAAGTCGTCGAAGAAGATCCCGCCGACGCCGCGCGGCTCCTTGCGGTGCTTCAGGTAGAAATACTCGTCGCACCACTTCTTGAAGCGCGCGTGCAGGTCATCGCCGAACGGGGCGAGCGCAGCGCGGCAGCTCTGGTGGAAGTGGCGCGTGTCGCCTTCATTGCCGTAGTAGGGCGTCAGGTCCATGCCGCCGCCGAACCACCACACCGGCTGCTGGCCCTCGGCCGTGGTGGTGAAGAAGCGCACGTTCATGTGCACGGTCGGCGCATAAGGATTGCGCGGATGGAGCACCAGCGACACGCCCATCGCCTCCCAGGCACGGCCGGCCAGCTCGGGACGGCCGGCTGCAGCCGACGGCGGCAGATTGGCGCCGGTCACGTGCGAAAAATTGACGCCGCCCCGTTCGAGGACATTGCCTTCCTCGGTCACGCGCGACACGCCGCCACCGCCCTCGGGCCGTTCCCACGCATCGCGCACGAACGGCTTGCCGTCGACTTCTTCGAGCGCTGCGACGATGCGCGACTGAAGATCGAGTAGCCAGGCCTTGACGGCTGCAGGGGTGGGGGATGACATTCGGGTGGGGTCGGGGAATAAAAAAGGGAGGACAGATTGTACACTGTCCAGCGAATTTATGATATGGGCCCCGCCGGGGGGGCTGTTTTGCGCCTGCGCGGTGCGCGGGGGCGGCACCGGCGCCGGTTCATTCGGCCTCGTGGCAGACCGCCTCGATGTTGTGGCCGTCCGGGTCGAGCACGAAGGCGCCGTAGTAGTTGGGGTGATAGTGCGCGCGGATGCCGGGCGCGCCGTTGTCGACGCCGCCTGCGGCCAGCGCAGCCTGGTGGAACGCGTCGACCTTGGCGCGCGTGTCGACCCGCAGCGCAACGTGGATGGGCGGCTTGTTGGGCGCGCCCTGGCTGATCCAGAAGTCCGGTTTGGGCGCCTCGCCGAAGCCAGCCACGTCGGTATGTCCGGTGACGCTGGCGGGAAATTCCATCAGCATGCTGTAACCGATCGGGGCGAGCGCGGCGCTGTAGAAGGCCTGGCTTTTCTTGATGTCGCTGACGCTGATGCCGGTGTGGTCGATCATGTTCATCTCCTGCGCTAATTGGCTGGTTGGACGGCTCGGGGCAATTGTCTTAAAGCTCTGGCGTTGCGTGTTGGCTGATCCGCACGCAGGGGTACAGGCGAAGCCAGAGCCTGTTCGATTCGGAAAAGACGATTTCTATCGTCTCGCGACCACTGTCATGGTGATGCCGAACATCTTCTATTTGCTCGGCCTTCAACTCATAGAAGGTGACCGAGTTCCGCTTGAGTATTATTTGTACGTCGCAGCAAGCCGGATGAATCGTCAATGTGACTGACGTTCCGGCGCAATCCACAGCGTATTCGGACTCCCGGTAATACCAGGGAATGTCTTCACCCGATGAAGTCGGCTCGCCGCCGAAAAACCCCAGGAGATCAAGTTCGGTGACACTAGTTTGTGGCATTGGCTAGTCCTGGGCTACCTGACGCGTCGCGCCAGCCTGTCGATCGCGCGTATGCCAGCCAACATCTTGTCGCGTGCCGACGACATCGCTATGGCCGGTGACGCTGGCGGGGCACTGCAGCAACAGCGTGTAATTGATCGGCGCCAGCGCCGCGGCGTAGAAGGCTTTGCTTTTCTCGAAGTCGCTGACAGTGATGCCGGTGTGGTCGATCATGTGCTTTCCATTCGATTGGTTGGGCGATTACGCGTTCAAGAATCGATTCCCAGGACCGCGGTGAGCTTGCCATCGCGCGCCTGATAGATCTCGACCGTGTGCAGGACCAGGTCGCCGATATCATGTCCCCAGATTCCGAACTTGCCGTTGGTTTTATTTCTGTTGATTAAGCGCTTGCGCTGTTCCATAGGCACGACTTTGATGATGGATGTGCGTTCTTCCTCGTCGTACATGGCGTGATAGACGCGCGAAATCTGGCGCGCCAAATCAGCATTGGTGAAGCCTTTCGGATCGGCGGAAACGACCTTGAATTCCCACTCACCGGCCACCGGATAGTCGACAACAATGTGAAGTACATTGCTGGCGACGACAATGCTGTTTGCCTTGTCCATGAACTGGATATCCTTCGCCGGATTGTCCAGATTAACGTAGGGACTAGTGCCGTCTTTTGCAAACGCGGGATCGTTGACTGCAAAGTGTATGGTGCTGACTAATACGGCGCGCTTGTCGGCTTCATGCGCTCTTGCTGCGTAGCCTATTTGAACTGTCTGTTCAACGGCGCCTGCGGTTTGTCTGGGGTGGGATGCAGCGCCCCCCGGTTTGTCCTGAGCGCGACTATACGCCGCGCTCGCGACAGCGAGGAGCAGCATGGCAACGAAGACGGTGCGACGAGGAGTTTTCACATTCGGATCCTGAGCAGGTGCGGCGCACCTTGATTGGTGAAGCGAGAGCGCGGAGCAGGTTTATTTTTTTCGCTTGTCCATGATTTTGGCGCCGCAAGCCTCAAATTCGGTCTTCGTCGTATTCGTGCTGGTCAGGAGGCCCTCAAGGATGCAGTCGATGTATGCCTTCGTTGCGAGCTGATAGTCGGCGACCAGCATATTATCCTTAAGGTCACGCAGGTGATTGATCTTGCATTGGGGCGCTGACTTTACCAGCGCTACGCACCTGTCGGCTTCCTTGGCAATATCGACCCCGAAGCAAATCATGGCTTCCGGGTCACCTCTGCACAGCATCGTGGTAATCCTGTCTTCGGAGAAATCCGCAATCTTCGCCCTGGTATCCGGCAGGATTTGCTCTTGCGCCGAAGCGGCAAGCGCAAGCAGCATTGCGGTGGCGAATACCATGCCCATCTTCATGCAAGTGCTCCCGTGAAACGGTGAGGGTGATCAGTGCTTCAAACCGCGCCAGCCGATGTCGCGCCGGTATTGCGCGCCGTTGAAGTGGATCTGGTCGACCGTGTCGTACGCCTGCTTCTGCGCCATCTTGACGCTGTCGCCCAGGCCGACCACGCACAGCACGCGTCCGCCGCTGGTCTGCAGCTTGCCGGCCACCTGCTCGGTGCCGGCATGGAAGGTCACGCACTCGGGCGTTTCGGCCGGAATACCGTCGATGATATCGCCCTTGCGCGGGCTGTCCGGGTAGCCGGCCGCAGCCATGACCACACCAACTGCGGTGCGACGGTCCCATTCCAGTTCGACCGTGTCGAGCGTGCCGTTGACGGCGTGTTCCATCACCGCCACCAAGTCGCTCTTGAAGCGCGCCATGATCGGCTGGGTTTCCGGGTCGCCCATGCGGCAGTTGAATTCCAGTGTCTTCGGATTGCCCTTGTCGTCGATCATCAGGCCGGCGTACAGGAAACCGGTAAACACGATGCCGTCCTTGGCCATGCCGTGGATGGTCGGGTTGATGATCTCGCGCATCACGCGCGCGTGCATCTCGGGCGTGACGATCGGCGCCGGCGAATAGGCGCCCATGCCGCCCGTGTTCGGGCCTTCGTCGTGATCCTTGAGGCGCTTGTGGTCCTGGCTGGTCGCCAGCGGCAGCACGTTTTTGCCGTCGCACATGACGATGAAGCTCGCTTCTTCACCGGCCAAAAATTCCTCGATGACGATGCGCGCGCCGGCGTCGCCGTAGCGGTTATCGGCCAGCATGTCGTCGACCGCCTGGTGCGCTTCGGCCAGCGACAGCGCCACCACCACGCCTTTGCCGGCGGCCAGGCCGTCGGCCTTGATGACGATCGGCGCGCCCTGTTCGTCGATATACACGTGCGCCAGTTCGGCGTCGGTGAAGCTCTTGTATTTGGCGGTCGGGATGCCGTGCCGCTGCATGAAGGCCTTGGCGAAATCCTTCGAGCTTTCCAGCTGCGCCGCTTCGCGCGTCGGTCCGAAAATCTTCAGGCCGCGCGCGCGGAACAGGTCGACGATGCCGGCCGCCAGCGGGATCTCGGGACCGACCACGGTCAGGCCGATGTTTTCCTTGACGACGAATTCGGCCAGCTGCTCCGGATCGCTCAGCTGCACGTTGACCAGGCGGATATCGCGCGCCGTGCCGCCGTTGCCGGGGGCGACGTAGACCATCTGGATACGTTCGGATTGGGCCAGTTTCCAGGCCAGTGCATGTTCGCGGCCACCAGAGCCGACTACCAGGATTTTCATGGGTACTTAGTCCTCGATCAGGGCGTTGGTATAGACTTCCTGTACATCGTCGAGGTTTTCGAGCGCGTCGAGGATCTTTTGCATCTTGATGCCGTCTTCGCCGCTGAAGACGGTTTCGGTGGCCGGCTTCATGATGATCTCGGCCACTTCGGCCTTGAAGCCGGCTTTCTCCAGCGCTTCCTTGACGCTGATGAAGGCGAACGGGTCGCACACGACTTCGAAGCCGCCTTCGTCGTCGGCCACGACGTCGTCGGCGCCCGCTTCGAGCGCGCATTCCATCAGCTTGTCTTCATTGGTGCCCGGCGCGAACAGGAACTGGCCGCAGTGCTGGAACATGAACGCGACCGACCCTTCGGTACCCATGTTGCCGCCGTGCTTGTTAAACGCGTGCCGAACTTCGGCCACGGTGCGCACCCGGTTGTCGGTCATGCAGTCGACGATGATGGCGGCGCCGCCGATGCCGTAGCCTTCGTAGCGCACTTCTTCGTAGTTGACGCCTTCGAGGCCGCCCGAGCCGCGCTGGATCGCGCGCGTGACGTTTTCCTTCGGCATGTTGGCGTCGGCCGCCTTGTCCACAGCCAGGCGCAGGCGCGGGTTGGTCGCGATGTCCGGGCCGCCCATGCGGGCGCCGACGGTGATTTCCTTGATCAGGCGGGTCCAGACTTTACCGCGCTTGGCGTCGGTGGCGGCCTTCTTGTGCTTGATATTGGCCCATTTGCTGTGTCCAGCCATGTCGTCGTTCCTTAGACAGTGAGTGCAAGAGTGGCCAACATTTTACCATGCGGGCCCGCCGGAATCGGCGGCCTCCAACCCGCCGGCGCGATTCGTTTTACAATCAAGCCATGAGCAAAAGTGCAATCGCAGGACCTTCCCCCGCCATCCCCCGACCGGCCCTGCTGGCTGGCCTGGCCATCGCCATCGGGGGCGCGGTGCTGTTTTCGACCAAGGCCATCGTGGCCAAGTTGATGTACCGATACAACATCGACGCCATTACCGTCATCGCTTTCAGGATGTTGTTCTCGGTTCCCGTGTTCGCCGCCATTGCCGTGTGGCAAATGCGCACCCAGCCTGCATTGTCCGGCGCCGACCGCTGGCGCATGGTGGGGCTGGGGCTGATCGGCTACTACCTGTCGAGCACGCTCGATTTTCTCGGCCTGCAGTTCATTTCGGTCGGGCTGGAGCGGCTGATCCTGTTCCTGACGCCGACCTTCGTGCTGCTGCTGACCTCGGTTTTCCTGAAGCGCCAAATCAGCCGCATCGAATGGCTGGCCATGGCCACGTCCTACTGTGGCATTGTGCTGGTGTTCGCGCACGACCTGCGCAGCGGCATGGGCGCGGTGGCGACGGGCGCAGGATTGGTGCTCGGTTCGGCCATCGCGTATGCGCTGTACCTGCTGTTTTCGGGCGAACTGGTGCGCCGGATCGGCTCGCTGCGGCTGGTGTCGTACGCGATGTGCGTGGCCAGCGCCGCCTGCATCGCCCAGTTTTTCGTGCTGCGCCCGGCGGCGCTGCTGATCCAGCCGGCGCCGGTGTACTGGCTGTCGCTGGTGAACGCGATTTTTTGCACCATTTTGCCGGTCTTTATGACCATGATCGCCGTGCAGCGGATCGGCGCGGCGACCGCCTCGCAGGCCGGCATGGTCGGGCCGGTGTCGACCCTGTTCCTGGGCGCGCTGGTGCTGGGCGAACCGATCACCGCGATCCAGCTGGCCGGCACCGCGCTGGTATTGGTCGGCATCTACCTGCTTTCGAAGAAAAAAACCTGACGAGGACGATGAGAATGAAACCACGGATCGCGCTGATTGCGCACGACCAGAAAAAAGACGACATGATCACGCTGGCGGCCGAGTACATCGACTTCCTGCGCGGTTGCCATCTGACCGCCACCGGCACCACCGGCGGGCGGCTGGCCAATGAACTGGGGCTGACGGTCGAGCGCAAGCATTCGGGCCCGTTCGGCGGCGACCTGCAGATCGGCGCCGAGCTGGTCGAAGGGCGCATCGACGCCGTGATCTTCCTGCGCGACCCGATGACGCCGCAGCCGCACGAACCGGACATCAACGCGCTGGTGCGCTCCTGCGACGTGCACAACGTCGCCTGCGCCACCAATGTGTCGACCGCCCACCTGGTGCTGAGCCAGCTCAGGCTGGCGGCGCGCAAATAAACCGAGGAGAACCACATGTCAAAAGCAATCCGCATCAGCAGTACCGGCGGTCCTGAAGTGATGGAGTATGTCGACGTCGAGGTGGGCGAGCCGGGACCGGGCGAGGCGCGCGTGCGCCACGAGGCGATCGGCGTGAACTTCATCGACATCTATTTTCGTACCGGCCTGTATCCGCAGCCGCTGCCGGCCGGGCTGGGCATGGAAGGCGCGGGCGTGGTCGAGGCGGTCGGCGCCGGCGTGACCGAAGTGCGGGTCGGCGACCGCGTCGCGTATGCGGGCCGGCCGAACGGCGCCTACGCGCAAGTGCGCAACATGCCGTCGAATATCCTGCTGCGGCTGCCGGACGCGATTTCGTTCGAGGCCGGCGCGGCCATGATGCTGCAGGGCCTCACGGTGCAGTACCTGTTCAACCGCACCGTCAAGCTGAAACGCGGCGACACCATCCTGTTCCACGCGGCGGCCGGCGGGGTCGGGCTGATCGCGGCGCAGTGGGCGCGCGCGATCGGGGTCAACATGATCGGCACGGTCGGCTCCGAAGCAAAGGCCATCCTCGCCAAGGAGCATGGCTGCACCGATGTCATCAACTACAACACCGAAAATTTTGTCGAGCGGGTCAAGCAGATCACCGACGGCAAAATGGTCTCGGTGGTGTACGACTCGATCGGCAAGGACACCTTCATCGGTTCGCTGGACTGTTTGCAGCCGCTCGGGATGCTGGTCAGTTTCGGCAGCGCGTCGGGGCCGGTGCCGCCGTTTTCATTGTCCGAACTGGCCTCGCGCGGATCGTTGTTCGTGACGCGTCCGACCTTGTTTGCCTACGCCGCCAAGCGCGCGGACCTGGAAGCGATGGCGGCCGATCTGTTCGACATGGTCGGCAGCGGCAAGATCAAGATCGATGTACGCCAGCGCTACCCGCTGGCCCAGGCGGCCCAGGCGCATAGCGATCTGGAAGCGCGCAAGACGACCGGTTCGTCGATCCTGCTGCCATGAGCGGGCCCGAAAACAACAACGGCGAACCGGATGGTTCGCCGAAGTTCGGACGCTTGCTGATCGTGCTGGTGCTGGCGGTGATGCTGATCGGGTTGATTACCTTCGCGTCCGAGAAGTTTTTGGGTTAGACCACGACCACGCTGTCGTCTTTGTCCCTTGAGTGTGCGGCAATGCAGAATTCACGGCCTCGGCCAAACCTAAAAAATTAAAACAACGTCGTCCTCGCGCAAGCGCACTGCTGTCCGGGATAATTGTGTTGACTAGTTGAGAGAGGGTTGCAGGCATTGGTTTACGAGTGTTAACCTCGGTTTGCCAACTTAAAAACCAAACCTGCAACATGTTTAGAATAACGACTTTTCAAGAATTAATGAA
>JANYGW010000074.1 GCA_025359245.1 Massilia sp. | reverse complement strand
GTTTGCCGTCAAACTCAACGCCGACCTGGTCAAGCAGCTGCAGGCGGTGGCCAAGGAACGCGGCGTCGACCTCAACGAAGCCGTCGCCGACTTGCTGACCAAAGGGCTGGCCGCGTAATTTGTGAAAACCATCGTCCTTGGCGGCTACGGGAACTTCGGTGCCCGCATTTGCCGCGCGCTGGCCAATACGCCGGGCGTCGACCTGGTGATCGCCGGACGCGACCTGGCCAAGGCAAGCGCGCTGGCCGTTGAATGCGGCGCCAGCGCAGCGGCGATCGACATCACCGATCCGCATCTTGCGCAGGTGCTGCTCGGGCTCGACGCCGCACTGGTGATCCACACCGCCGGCCCGTTCCAGGCCCAGGGCTATGCCGTGGCGCGGGCAGTTGCCGCGGCCGGCGCCCACTATATCGACCTGGCCGACGGACGCCGTTTCGTGTGCCATTTCCCGGCGGCGCTGGACCAGGCTTTCCGCGCCCAGGGACGGATCGCCATCACCGGCGCGAGCACCGTGCCGGCGCTGTCGTCGGCGGTGGTGGACGCGCTGACCGAAGGCTGGCGCAGCATCGCCGAGATCGATTTCTGCATCGCCCCGGCCCAGACCGCGCCGCGCGGCGTGGCCACGATGGCGGCGGTGCTGAGCTACTGCGGCGCGCCGATCCAGGTGTGGCAGGACGGGCGCTGGATCGCGCAGTTCGGGTGGGCGGCGCCGCAGCGCGTGGAATATGCACGCCTGCGCCCGCGCCTGGCGGCACTGTGCGACATCCCCGACCTGGAGCTGTTCCCAGCGCACTACCCTGGCGTGCAGTCGGTGTTGTTTCGCGCGGCGCTGGAAATCGGCGTCAGCCAGCGCGGCATGGCAGCCATCGGCGCGCTGCGCCGCATGGGCGTGATCCGCAATCCTGAGCGGCTGGCAGGTTTCCTGAACTGGGCGGCCGACGGCCTCGACATGTTCGGCTCGGCGCTGGGCGGGATGGTGGTGCGCGTGCACGGCACCGATGCCGATGGCGCGGCCATCGCGCGCGCCTGGCATATCGCCGCCGACGACGACCATGGTCCCGAGATTCCCTGCATGGCGGCGATCCTGCTGGCGCGCCGGCTGGCGTCAGGACAGCTGGACCAGGCAGGGGCATTTACCAGCGCCGGCCAGCTGGCCCTGGCGGACTTCGAGCCGGAGTTCCGCAAGTGGGACATGCATTGCGATATCATTTGAACCGAAGCACACGCAACCAGACTTATTGAAAGGGCAGGACAATGGCCAAGAAAGAAGAACTCGACGAAGAGACCATGGCGCTGATTCATTGGTGCATCGAGGTGGAGAAATTCCTCATCGCCGGCGGCGCGACCATGAGGCAGGCGCAGGACCACATCGAAGAGCAAGTCGAGTGGTTCACCGACCAGTTTTATGACGGCCTGACGCCTGAAGAAGCGGCCAAGGAAGCGCTGGCTTAATCGGGCAGCCTGGCCGCTATCGATTCCGGCGCCGCCGTCTGGGCGGCGTTCATCACCATCGCCAGCAGCGTGTAATAGCCGTTGATGGCGCTCAGGTCGACCACGCCCTGTTCGCCGAACAGCGCCAGCGCGTTGGCCCAGGTTGCATCGCTGACCCGTTTCTGGCGGTGCAGCTCGATGCAAAAATCATAGACCGCCTGTTCGTCCGGCTGCAGCGCGGCCGGCCTTTGCCGCTGCGCGAGCGCGGCGATCACGTCGGCGCCGATACCGCTGGCGGCAGCGATCGGCGCATGGATCGCCCACTCCACCTGCTGGTCCCACTCGCGCGCTGTGACCAGGATGGCCAGCTCGGACAGCCGGGTGCCGATCGCACTGCGATAGCGCAGGTAGGCGCCCATGCGCTGGGCACATTCCATCAGTTCAGGACTGCGCAGCAGCGGCACGAACGGGCCATACAGCGCGCCGCGCGGGCCCGCGATCAGCGCCTGCGCCGCAGCCCGCTGTGCATCGTTGAGCTGACCCGCCGCCAGGGGCCCAAGTCGTTCCGCCATGAAATGCCTCCCGAATGTCTATCCATCAACGTGCGCCCGCCGGTCGGAGGGTGGCGCCACGATGCATAGGGGATCACGCCTCGATTGGGGTGCGCATTCTGTCGAATCCTGTCCCATTTTGCCTCATGTTTCGCACAGGATTCGCGCTCGCAAAATAAGACAGAATGCGACAAAAGGAAACAGGATGCGCCCCCCCAAACGAGGCGCAATCCCCTAGGGGTTCGTGCTGCGGCACCATGCTCTCTGCCGGCAAAACCGTGTCAGCGATTAAGCTTTGCTGTACGCCAAAACTTCCGCCTGCTGCTCGCCGAGACCGGCGATGCCGAGGCGCAGCTGATCACCGCGCTTGAGGAAACGCTTCGGTGTGCGCGCATCGCCCACGCCCGGCGGCGTGCCGGTGGCGATGATGTCGCCCGGTTCGAGCGTCATGAAGCGCGACACATAGCTGACGATCTGCGCCACCGAAAAAATCATCGTCTCGGTGCAGCCGGTCTGCATGCGCTTGCCGTTCAATTCCAGGTACAGGTCGAGGCGCTGGACGTCAATCACTTCATCGCGCGTGACCAGCCACGGGCCGACCGGGCCGAAAGTGTCGCAGCCCTTGCCCTTGTCCCACTGGGGGCCGCGCTCTTTCTGGAACTCGCGCTCGGAGACGTCATTGACGACGCAATAGCCGGCCACGTAATTGAGCGCGTCGGCTTCGCTGACGTACTGCGCGCGGGTGCCGATGACGACCCCGAGTTCGACTTCCCAGTCGGTTTTCTTGGAGCCCTGGGGCAGCATGATGGCGTCGTCCGGGCCGTTCAGGCAGGTGATCGCCTTCATGAAGATGATCGGCTCCTTCGGGATGGGCGCGCCCGTTTCGGCGGCGTGGTCGGCGTAATTGAGGCCGATGCCGATGAACTTGCGCACGCCCGACAGCGGCACGCCCAGGCGCGGATTGCCGCGCACTAGCGGCAGCGTCTTGACGTCGATCTTGGCCAGCTTGCGCAAGGCCTTGTCGGACAATAGCGAAGGATCGATGTCGGCGACCACGCCGGACAGGTCGCGCAGGCGGCCTTCTTCATCGAACAGGCCAGGTTTTTCCTTGCCGGGGCGGCCATAGCGAACCAGTTTCATTGTATTCCCGAGATGTGTGCAATCAGAGCGCGATTGTAGCGCACCGTGCCATCACCGCGCTGGCGTGACCCGCCACACCGTATTGCCCACATCGTCGGCCACCAGCAGTGCGCCGGCCCGGTCGAGCGCCACGCCGACCGGGCGCCCATAGGCTGCGCCCTGCGGGCTGACAAAGCCGGTCAGGATATCGGCCGGCTTGCCGCGCGGGCGGCCATTTGCAAACGGCACGAACACCACGTTATAGCCGTTTTTTGGCGTGCGATTCCACGAACCGTGCTGGCCGATGAACGCGCCGCCAGCATACTGCGCCGGGAACAATTTGCCGTCGTTGAACGCGAGCCCCAGCGGCGCCACATGGTTGCCAAGCGCGTAGTCGGGCACGCGCGCCCTGGCCACCAGGTCGGGACGCTGCGGCTTGACGCGCGCATCGACGTGCTGGCCGTAGTACGCGTACGGCCAGCCATAGAAGGCGCCATCGGCGACCGAGGTCAGGTAGTCGGGCACCAGGTCGCTGCCCAGTTCATCGCGTTCGTTCACCACGGTCCACAGCGCGCCGCTGGCCGGCTCCCACGCCAGCCCGTTCGGATTGCGCAGGCCCGTGGCGAATGGCCGCGCGCGGCCGGTCCGGATATCGATTTCGAGAATGGCCGCGCGCCCGCTTTCGTTCTCGATGCCGTTCTCGCCGGCGTTGCTGTTCGAGCCCACCGTCGCATACAGGCGTGCGCCGTCCTTGCTGGCGATGATGTTCTTGGTCCAGTGGTGGTTCAACGGCCCGGCCGGCAGGCTGGCCAGCGTGACCGGGGCCGCGCTGATGCTGGTCTGGCCGGTCTGGTAGGGAAACGCGACGATGGCGTCGGTATTGGCCACATACAGCGTCTGGCCGACCAGCGCCATGCCGAACGGCGCGTTCAGGCCCGTGAGGAACGGCGTGCGCAGTTCGGCCACGCCGTCGCCGTCGGCGTCGCGCAGCAGCATGATGCGGTTGGGGCTGGGCACGCCGGCGCCGGCCTTCTGCATGACCTTGCCCATGATCCAGCCCTTGATGCCCTTGCCTTCGTCAGGGCGCGGCGGTGCATTGGTTTCGGCCACCAGCACATCGCCGTTGGGCAGCACGTACAGCCAGCGCGGGTGCGTGAGCCCGCGCGCGAACGCGTGCACCGCCAGCCCGGCGGCCGGCGCCGGGGCCGCCCCTTGCGGCCAGCCGATGGCCGGCGCGATGTCGACCGTCGGTATCAGCGCATGGCTGGGGGCCGGCAGCATCGGATCAGGGCCGGTGCTGGCCCCGGGCGGCAGACTGGCCTGGTCGGCACAGCCGGCCAGCGCCAGCAGCGCGCTGGCCAGCAAGGCACGAAGCAGAGGTAAATCGGACATGGCGAACTCCCGGGCTGGATGCGGCAGATCGATTCTAGTGAGAATCAGCCAGCCGGCATGGTTCCTTACGCCAGGGAATTATTTTCAACGATAAGCCGCTCGCCGGCACGGCTGCGTTGCGGACGCCGCCCCAGCGCATACATGACCAGTCCCGGCAACTGCAGCAGCACCAGCACGCCGAAGCCGACCCGGTAAGCCGGCACCGGGTAATGCCCCAGGTTGTCCGGGCGCCACAGCCCGAGCACCTGGCCGAAGCCGGCCTGCACCACGAAGGCGCCGACGAAGATCAGCAGGTTCAAGCAGGTGGACGCGCGCCCGGTCAGTTCGCGCGGCAGGCTCTGGGCCACGATCGCGTATTCCATGCCGGTGATCGTGCCCACCAGCGTGAACAGCACCGCCAGCAACTGGTAGCTGGGCGCAAAATTGAACACCATCGCGCCCTGCACCAGCAAGAAGGCGGCAATGCCGACGGCGGCCATGTCGAGCGGCTTGATGCCGCGCCTGGCCGCGCGCTCGGTGCCCAGCCCGACCGCGATGGCGCCGAAGATCACCGCCGCCATCGACAGGTACAGCAGGTAGGCGACCGCGTCGTCGGAAAAATGCGCGACCTGGGACAGCCAGCGCCCGATCCACAGTCCTTGCATGCCGAAGAACACCGCGTGCGGAATCAGCATCAGCGAGACCGTCGTGCGGAACTGGGGATTGCGGTAGACGTCGAGCAGCGACTTGACGGTCGGCAGCGCGGCCTGGCGAGCCGGGGCCTCGCGCGGCGCCACCATCCAGATCGCCAGCCCGGATGCGGCCAGCAGCACGGCCAGCCCCAGGAACAGGCCGCGCCAGTCGGTATGCTGGAGCACCATGCGCACCGGCAGCGTGGCCGTGGCCGAACCGAGCCCGCCGACGGCGATCAGGTAGCCGTGCACCGACGGCACCTTGAGCGGCGCGATCCAGGACGAGATCACCTTCACGGCCGACATGAAGCAGCCGCCCAGCCCCAGCCCGATCAGCGCGCGCGCGGCGACCAGTTCGCCGAAGCTGCCGCCGCGCGCAAACAGCAGCGCGCCCAGCGCCGCCAGCAGCATCAGCACCAGTTGCACCTTGCGCGGCCCGTAGTGGTCGAGCGCAATGCCGACCGGCAGCTGCACCAGCGCGTAGGTCAGGAAAAAGGCGCTGGTGAGCAGGCCGAGCTGGGCCGAATCGAGGCCCAGCGAGGCGACCAGGTTGGGCGCCAGCACGCTGTTCATATTGCGCAACAACAGCGACAGGTAGTGGCCGAACGCATACGGCAGGAACACCGAAAAAAACATCGCCACACCACTGATCCGGCTTGCTGGGGTTTCGGTTGTCATCGCGGTCTCGCACGGGAAGTAGGCAGCGGAACACATAGCCACAAAGGAACAAGGATTGATCCCTGGAACTAATAATCTGCCGTTGCGCAGCAATAGAACTTGCCTGGCATCAACCACTCTTGCGATTCGTTGCCGCACGCCATTTACTTTGCCGTACAGCAAGCCCCCGGCCCCGTCCACCTCACCTTTGTCGTATCGCAATTTAGTGATGAATGGAAAGCGTAGATTGTCCATGCGCGCTGGTAACAAATCGGCGCCGAGCCGACCCACTGACCTCAGGAGATGACATGCAACGACTGCTGACTGGCGCCCTGCTGTGCCTGGCCATGGGCACCGCCCTGGCCGCACCGGAACCGAGCGAAAAGGACGCGATTGCGATGGCCGAACGGGCCGCCGCCTATACCAGGGCGCACGGCAAGGACGAGATGATCAAGAAGATCACGGCCAAGGATCCCGAGTTCGTCCAGGGCTCGATGTACATCTACATGCGCGACTTCGGCACCGGCATCAACCTGGCCCACCCGTTCAACCAGTCGATCGTCGGCAAGGACCTCAACGACGTGCCCGACACCAACGGCAAGATGTACCGGCGCGACATCATGGACGTCGCCAAGAAAAGCGGCAAGGGCTGGGTCGACTACATGTACAAGAACCCGGAGAACAACAAGATCGAAGCGAAGACCGCCTACGTGCTGCGTTCCGGCGACGTGGTGCTGATCGCCGGCATCTACAGGAAATAGGGCGCGTCATGAAACTGCTCCTTAGCGCCGCCGTCGTCTACCTCGCCAGCGCCGCCGGCGGCGCCTGCGCGGCCGACACCGCCGAACGCGATGCCATCGCGATGGCCGAACGGGGCGCGGCCCTGATCAAGGCCAAGGGCCAGGAAGAATTGATGAAGCGCATCCATGCGCACGACCCCGCGTTCTACCAGGGCGCGCTGTCGATGGACATGCGCGACCTGTACACCGGCATCGTACTGGCCGACGCCGCCAACCCTGCGCTGGCCGGAAAGCCGATCGGGGACGACCCGGAAGCGGGCAGCACCTATCCGCGCCAGGTGATCGAGATGGCCCGGCGCGCCGGCCACGGCTGGATCACCACGCCCTACCGCGATCTGGCCAGCGGCAAGAACGGCATCAAGACCACCTACGTGCTGCGGGTCGACGACGTCGTCCTGCAGGCGGTGATCCGCCAATAGAACGCCTTTCACCATGGCGGCGCGCGCCGCCCTTTCATCACCTGCCGGGAGCGAGCATGCTGAACAAATTACGAATCGGACCGAAGCTGCTGCTGGCCCCCGGGCTGGTGCTGGCGCTGCTGATGCTGCTCTCGTGCGGCGCCTATTACGGCATGGTCAGGCAGAATGCCTCGCTCGAAAACATGGTGCTGGTGCGCGCCGAACGGCTCAAGGCGGCGGCCGACGTGTCCGGCGACGCCAACCACGCGCACGCCAACATCTACCAGCTGCTGGCCTGGATCAGCGGCAGCTTCGCCAAGCCGCGCCTGGACGCGCTGATCGCCGAGATCGGCAACCGCCACGCCGCCCTCGCCGTCCAGCTCGACGAACTGGCGCGCGTATCCGACCCGGCCGAGCGGGCCCTGGTCGACGCCTCGGCCGGCGCCCTGGCGGCCTACCGCAAGAGCGTCAAGCAGACCATCGAGCTGGCCCAGATGGACCAGTCACTGGCCACCTCGGCGATGCAGAAAGCGGAGCAGGAATTCGGCGCCCTCAATGCCAGCCTGGGACAGCTGTCGGCGCTGGAAAAGCGCCTCAGCGTGAACGCCTACCAGGCCGCGCGCGCCGAATTCAACACCCTCGTCATCACCATGGCCGCCCTGGTGCTGCTGTCGATCGCGCTGTCGCTGCTGGTGACGGTGCTGGTGCGGCGCGCCATGCTGGCCGACATCCGCGGCATCGCCAGCGTGGTCGACGCGCTGGCGCACGGCAGCCTGACCGGCGGCGCGGTCAGCGCCGGGCGCGACGAGATCGCCGACACCTCGCGCGCGCTGGACCGGACCATCGCCAACTTGAACGGCACCTTGCGCACCATCCTGAACTCGGTGCACTCGATCGACACCGCCTCGCACGAAATCGCCAGCGGCAACCTGGACCTGTCGGCGCGCACCGAGATGCAAGCCAGTTCGCTCGAAGAAACCGCCAGCGCCATGGAAACGCTGACCTGCGCGGTCAAGGAAAACGCCAGCAACGCGCGCCTGGCCAACGAGCTGGCCGCCAGCGCCGCGGTGCTGGCCACCGAAGGCGGCATGGCCGTCGCGCGCGCCATCACCACCATGGACCAGATCAAATCGAGCTCGCGCAAGATCGTCGAAATCATCGGCGTCATCGACGGCATCTCGTTCCAGACCAATATCCTGGCCCTGAACGCGGCGGTCGAAGCGGCGCGCGCCGGCGAACAGGGACGCGGCTTCGCGGTGGTGGCGGCCGAAGTGCGCACGCTGGCGCAGCGCTCGGCGGCGGCGGCCAAGGAAATCAAGGTCCTGATCGCGGCCTCGGTGGCCAGCATCGACGCCGGCAGCGCCTCGGTCAACGCGGCCGGCAGCAGCATGGGCGACATCGTCGCCTCGGTCCAGCAGGTCAACGACATCATCGAGCGCATCAGCGCGGCCAGCTCGGAGCAGGCCGAAGGCATCGCCGAAGTCAACCTCGCGGTCGGGCAAATGGACGACATGACGCAGCAAAATGCAGCGCTGGTCGAACAGGCGGCGGCCGCCGCCGGCAGCCTGAACGAGCAGACCGTCAACCTGTCGACGGCGGTCTCGATCTTCAAGATCGACGCCGCACCGCTGCATGCCGGCGGGGCGGGCGCGCAACAGGAGGAAGACGACGATGAAGGCCTGGAAGGGTCCGATGGCGCCGTCTTCCGCGAACCGCAGCAACGGCGCGCCGGCGCCAGCCCGATGCGCGTGCCGGCGGCGCGCGCGCGCCCAGCCGCCCGCCCGGTACCGCCCAAGCCGGCGCGGCGCGGCGCCCGCGACGTCAGCGAAACGGCCGGCTGAGGTAAGGCGAAGCGGCCAGGCCGAAGCGCCACGGCAGCTCGACCGCCTTCGAAATGCCGATGCGCGGGCCGCTCACGACCAGCGGCTGGCCGGCGCCGGCGGCCAGCGCGAACGGCGGCGCCGCCAGGCTGGCGCCATTGAGCGCGCGGCTCACCCCCAGCGCCTGGCCCAGCTTGCCCGGTCCGGAGCACAACTGGCGCAGCGGTTCGACGCCGCGCCGCTGCTGCATCAGCGCCACGCCGGTCAACGGCTCGATTGCGCGGATCAGCACCCCGGCGCCGTGGCCCGGTTCGCGGCACACGAAATTGAGGCACCAGTGGATCCCGTGCGACAGGTAGACATACGCATGGCCGGGCGCGCCGAACATGACGCCGTTGCGCGCGGTGGGGCCGGCGAAGCTGTGCGAGGCCGGTTCGATGCGGTCATACGCCTCGGTCTCGACGATGCGCCCGCCCACGCCGTCGACCAGCAGCAGCGTGCCGATCAGCGCCCGCGCCACCTGCTCGGACGGCGCCCCGAAATCGATGCCCGCAATACACTGTTCCATCCCTGCCCTTTTTTCAATACCGGCAACACCGGGGTCAGACCTCAATTAAAAAACATTTCCCAAACGACCAATCGGGCAACACCGGGGTCAGACCTCAATTTAAAAACATTTTCCAAACGACCAATCGGGGCCCCGCCGGCCACCATTTTGCCCTTTTTTCCTGCCATTGTTGACGATGCCATAATGCAACTTTTCGACAAAAGGATTATATTAATACCTGCACGACCCATTTGCGAACCTGGATGTCACATGAGTAATCTAGCTGCATCCGCCACATCGGATGCCGACCCCGTCGAGGCCCTGATCAAGTCGATCCGGATACCGCCCCGTCCCAGCCTGCTGGCCGACCTGCAGCGCGAACTGGCGTCCGAGGATCCGTCCCCGGCGGCGATCGGGCGCATCATCGGCAGCGATGTCGGCATGGCCGGCGCGCTGCTCAAGCTGGCCAATTCCTCGTTCTATGGCGGCCAGCGCAAGGCCAAGTCGATCGAACAAGCCATCCTCTTCCTCGGCATCAACCAGGTCGCCGCGCTGATGACGGGCCTGCTGGCGCGCCAGGCGATCGGCACCGACAACGCGGCGCTGGCCAGTTTCTGGGACATCTCGACCCGACGCGCGCAAGCCATGCTGTTCCTGTCGCGCACCCTGCGCATCGGCGAACCGGACGTGGCCCACACCTTCGGCCTGTTCTGCGACACCGGCGTGCCGCTGCTGATGAACCGCTTCCCCGATTACGCCGCCACGTTCGCCGAAGCGGCCGGCGACGCCGAGCGGCCGCTGACGGCGCTCGAAGATGAACGCCACAGCACCAACCACGCGGCGATCGGCTGCCTGCTGGCGCGCAACTGGGGCTTGTCGACCGAGGTCACCTGGGCCATCCTGCACCATCAGGACTACAGCGTGCTCGAAGACGGCGCCACCGCCGACACCGTGCGCTCGCTGGTGGCGCTGTCGCTGCTGGCCGAAAGCGCGATCGCCCAGTACCAGGGCATGGGCGACTCGCTCGAATGGCACAAGGGCGGCGCGCGCGCCTGCGCCTACCTGGGCCTGACGCCCGACGAGGCCAGCGACCTGCTCGACCAGCTGCACGACTGCTTCCATACGGAACATTAGGCCGCGCCCAAGTCCTCTTTGACTTTGCCATCGGCGAGGAAGATACTTCAAGCATTGATTGAGGAGGCGCATCATGAAAACCGCGACCCGCCTGCTGTTGGCGCTGGGCTCCGTGTTACTGGCCAGCGGGTGTGCCACCGCCCCGCCGGCGCCGCCGCCTCCCACCACCGACCTGTACAGCGATACGACCTTCGGCCCGCCCTCGCAGGCGATCGGCGCGGACCAGCTGTTCACCCTCAGCGCGTCCATGCGCGCCAAACTGGACAGCGTGCCGTTCCGCGCCCAGCTGCACCGCAACGGCCCCGAACAAGGCCTGTTCGACGCGCTGTATAAAAAAGGCGACCTGCAGCTCGAATACGATGCCGCCGTCACGCGCGACGCGGCCGGCACCTTCGCCGCCGGCAAGGGCAACTGCCTGTCGCTGGTGATCATGACGGCAGCCTTCGCCAAGGCGCTCGGACTGGACATCCACTTCCAGGCCGTGCTGATCGATGAACAATGGAGCCGCTCCGGCAACATCTACGTGGCCAGCACCCATGTCAACCTGAGCCTGCCGATGCGCACCGACAGCACCGGCACCCGCACGCGCGCCGGCGATTCGCTGACGATCGACTTCGTGCCGCCCGAGAACGCCTCGCTCTACAACGTCCGGCAGATCGACGAGCAGACCATCGCCGCCATGTTCCTCAACAACCGGGCGGCCGAGGAACTGGCCGCCAACCACCTCGACAACGCCTACTGGTGGGCGCGCGCGGCGGTCGACAAGAGCCCGTCCTTCCTGGCCGCCTACAATACGCTGGGCGTGGTCTACCAGCGCCATGGGAACGCGGCACTGGCCGAGCACGTGTACCGGCGCGCCCTCGAACGCGAACCCGAGGACACCATCGTCATGCACAACCTGGTGCAGGTGCTGGCCGGTCTGGGCAAGGCCGCCGAATCGAAGGACCTGGCCGATCGCCTCGCGCACCTGCAGCCGACTCCGCCGTTCTTCTACTTCCACAAGGGGATGAAGGCGATGAACGAGGGCCGCTATGGCGATGCCAAGTCCTACTTCGCGCGCGAGATCAAGCGCTCGCCGTACTATCACGAGTTCCACTTCTGGATGGCGATCGCGCATCTGCGCCTGGGCGAATCGCGCGCGGCCGACACCGAAATGGCGCGCGCCATCGACACCAGCACCAGCGACAGCACCACGCGCCTGTATACGGCCAAGCTGGACTACCTGCGCGCGCAAGGCGCCGCAGGGCACAAGCGGCTCTTCTAACGCACGCGGCAGCGGGGCGCCGGTCCGCGCATGCGCTGACGGTAGCGCGCGATGCTACCCCAGGTAGCAGCGCCATCAACCTTGCCGTTGCGCCCGTTCGGCCGCTGGTGCGCTGCTACACTCGTTACACCATCCACCACCGAGCACCTGTCCCCATGAGCGCATTGAGCAATGGCCGCATCTTCGGCATCGCCGTCGTCGCCGGCATCACCCTGGTCGTGTCGAGCGCCGCCTACGACCGCTGGCAGCAGCGCCTGCCGGCCGGCGCCGAGCGCCTCAGCGAGACCGTCACCGTGTCCGGCCAGCTGCAACTGGACCAGGTGGCCGCCCTGAAGGCGCGCGGCTACGCCACCATCATCGACTTGCGCCCCGACGGCGAAGCGCACGGCCAGCCCACTGCGGCGGCCATGGAAAGCGCCGTGCAGCGCAGCGGCATGCGCTTCGCCTACGTGCCGGTCCCGCACGGCGATATTCCGGACAGCGCGATCGGCGCGCTGGACCGGGCGCTCGCCACCAGTCCGGCGCCGGTGCTGCTGTACTGCCGCAGCGGGCGGCGCGCCGCGCGCACCTGGGGCCTGGTGCAGGCATCGCGTCCCGGCGGCGGCGACGCCGACCAGATCATCGCCGCCGTCAAGGCGGGCGGCCAGTCGGCGCAAGACTTGCGCGCCGAGCTGGCCCGGCGCATCGCCTTGCGCACCCCGGCCGAGGCCAGGCAGTGAGCGCCGTCCTGCGCGCCACAGGCAGCGACGACGGCAGCGCTGCGAGCACGCGCGACAAGCTCGAACGGATCGTCATCAAAGTGCTGCTGGCGGGCCTGGGACTGGCGATCGGCTGCCTGGCGGGCATCGTGATCGCGCTGACCTCGGGACTGTTGCGGATCAGTTGCTAGGTGGTCAGCGCGTGCCAGTGCGCCAGCTTCTGCGCGAACGACAGCGCGGCGTGGGCCGGTGAGGTCGAGGGCAGCACCAGCGTGCGGTAGCCGGCCGCGCCAAATTGGGCGGCGAACTTGGCGGACGCCTGGCCATTGAAGGCGACCGTCTCCAGCTGCGGACACCGGGCCCGCAACTGCGCGAAATCATTGGCGGCGGGCTGGCGGATCGCCGCATCCAGACTGCCGCTGCGTTCGCACGCGCCCAGCACATCCCACAAGCCGTAGCCATGCGCCAGCAAACGGGGCAGGCGTTCGCCGTACGGCAAGCCGGCCAGGTCCTCGCCGGTCAGCGCCGACAGGATGGGCCACAGCTGGTTGCGCGGATGGGCATAGTATTGCCGGGCCGCGAGCGAGGCGGCGCCAGGAAAGCTGCCCAGCACCAGGATGCGGGTGCGGGCGTCGATCACCGGCGCCAGGCCGGTCAGCAAGGAGGATGGGGAAGGCATGCGGCGATTCTAGCTGGCGCGCCGCCGCGCCGGTGTAGAATCGTCCGGCACGCATAAAAATAAACTCACCAGGCCGGAGACAACAGACCCATGGACCACACCGCACCGCCGCGCGACATCGACACCCTGCTGGAAAAATACAGCGAAAGCCACCTGAACCACACCAACGAAATCATCCATTTCGTGTGCGTGCCGGTGATTGTCTTCAGCCTGCTCGGCATCGTCTGGGCGCTCCATCCGTGGGCCGCGCTGGCCGTCACCGCCGCCGCGCTGGTGTACTACATCCGGCTCTCGCCGCCGTTCGCGATCGGCATGCTGGTGATGGCGGCCCTGATGCTCGGCCTGCTCAGCCTGATGCCCAAGCCGGCCGTGCTGCCGCTGTCGATCGCCATCTTCGTGCTGGCCTGGATCGGCCAGTTCATCGGCCACAAGATCGAAGGCAAGAAGCCGTCCTTCCTGGACGACCTGCGCTTCTTGCTGATCGGACCGCTGTTCGTGCTCAGCTTCCTGTACCGCCGCCTCCGGCTGGCCTGGTAGCGCCTACTCGACCAGCGCCAGCGGCAGCGCCGGTGCGAGCGCATCGGCCTCGAACGCGTTGAGCACCACCTGCGTGCACAGCGCCACGTAGAGCAGCAACACTGCCGTTTTCAAGTGCAGCAAGGGTTTCATGGTCGCTCCTCGGGGATGAAAGTCCAGCGTACTGCGTTTCCCTGAGGCGCCCGGCGCGTCCCTACACGCCTTGACGCCGCTCAAGCGCCGCTGCCGGCTGTGTGGCTTTCCCGCGCTATCCGGCAGGAAACGCCAAATCACCGTATACTTTTGAGCATGTCCTCTCCCCTCCTGTTCGCCATTGCCGCCCTGATCTGGGGCTCGACCTTCTGGGCCATCACCTTGCAGCTGGACGCGGTCGCGCCGGCCGTGTCGGTGGTCTACCGCTTCGGCCTGGCCTCGGCCACGCTGTTCCTGCTGTGCCTGGCGCGCGGCGACCGTTTGCGCCTGCCCTGGCCGGCCCAGCGCTGGATGTTGGTGCAAGGCCTGTTCTCGTTCGCGCTGTCGTACATCTGCACCTACAACGCCGAACGCTACCTGGTCTCGGCGCTGGTCGCGGTGCTGTTCGCGCTGATGGTGTTCTGGAACCCGATCTGCAGCCGGCTCGCCTTCGGCACCCCGATCGCCTGGCGCACCTGGGCCGCCGGACTGGTCGCCATCAGCGGCGTGAGCATGCTGTTCTTCCACGCGATCGCCGTGGCGTGGAAGGACATCATGGGCGGCGGCAGCGGCCATTTCCTGCTCGGCCTGGGGCTGGCGCTGACGGCCACGATCTCCAGTTCGGCCGGCAACGTGGTGGTGAGCAAGGTGCGCGCACACTCGGCCAACCTGATGCTGACCATGGCCTGGTCGATGTTGTGGGGCACCGTCATGGTCGCCTGCTGGGCGCTTGCCAGCGGCCAGGCCTTCACCTTGCCCAGCGCGCCGCGCTACTGGGCCGGGCTGGTGTATTTGTCGATGTTCGGCTCGGTCATCGCCTTCAACGCCTACTTCACGCTGATCAACCGGATCGGCTCGCAAAAAGCGGTCTACATCGGCGTCGTCACGCCCGTCATTTCGGTGCTGCTGTCGATCAAGCTGGAAAACTACCGCCCTGGCCCGGTGGAAATGCTGGGCATGCTATTGTGCCTGGCCAGCGTGGCCTGGGCGGTGCGCGCGCCGTCTCCCACCCCCAAGCAGGCTTGCGACCTGACTACCCTACCCGAGGTTCCATGACTACAGCATCTGCGTTTACCATCCGCCCGGCCCAGCCGTCCGACGTCGCCCACATCCACGCGATGATCGTCGAACTGGCCGTTTTCGAAAAGCTCGAACACCTGGTGGTCGCCACCGAAGCGATGCTGCACGACGGCCTGTTCGGCACGCGGCCGGCCTGCGAAGCGATCATCGGCGAGGAAGACGGCCAGGTCGTCACCTTCGCCCTGTTTTTCCACAATTTTTCGACCTTCCTCACGCGCAAGGGCCTGTACCTCGAAGACCTGTACGTCAAGCAATCGTGCCGCGGCAAGGGCTATGGGCGCCAGATGCTGGTCAAGCTGGCCCAGCTGGCCGTGGAACGCGACTGCGGCCGCTTCGAATGGTCGGTGCTCGACTGGAACAGCGCGGCGATCGACTTCTACCAGGGCATGGGCGCCGAGCTGCTGCCCGACTGGCGCATCTGCCGCGTGGCCGGCGGCGCCCTGGACACGCTCGCGGCGGGCTGACAAGAAAAAACCCACGGGAAAAAAGCACCGTGGGTGAACCCATTGTTAAGATGGGGAGGGGAGATTGGAAACAATCTGAGAAACACTATAGTGCGTACTGTCCGAATCGGCCCAGGTCTTTACATTTGCTTACGGATGAGCCAATCGCGTATCCTTAGCCCCAATAATTACCCATTTGTAAATAACTAGCTTGAGGCGGCGCAAGGCCCGGCGCGCCGCCGCGTTCTGCCCGCTGCACTGAAAGGTAGCCATGACGATTTTGAAAAAGCTCGACGCCAGCACCATCGCCTCGTATATTCTCGCCACGCTGTTCTTGCTGATGGTGATGCTCAAAGGCCTGGTCGGCGCGCTGTTCGCCGGCCTGCTGGTGTACTCGCTGGTGCACCTGATCGCGCCTCGGCTGGCCGGCAAGATCAGCGACGGGCGCGCGCGCATGATCGCCGCCGGCGCCATCGGCGCGGTGACGGTGGCGCTGCTGACGCTGTCGATCTGGGGCATCGTGGTGCTGCTCAAGGTCGACTCGGCCAGCATCACCGGCCTGTTCCAGAAACTGGCCGATATCATCGACGCCTCGCGCGCCCAGATCCCGGCCTGGCTCAGTGAAAAGCTGCCGGTCGATGCCGCGTCGCTGCGCGAAATGCTCACCGGGCTGCTGCGCGAGCACGCGGCCGACGCCAAGACCGCCGGCGCCGAAGCCGGCCGCACCGTGCTGCACATCCTGATCGGCATGATCATCGGCGTGATGGTCAGCCTGCACGCCGACGAGCCGCAGCGCGCGCGCCGTCCGCTGGCGGCCGCCTTGCGCGAGCGCGTGATCCGGCTGGCGCAGGCGTTTCGCGACATCGTCTTCGCGCAGGTCTGGATTTCGGCGATCAACACCACCATTACCGCGATCTTCATCTTCGTGATCTTGCCGCTGGCCGGCGTGACGCTGCCGTTCTCGAAGACGCTGGTGGCGATCACCTTCCTCGCCGGCCTGCTGCCGGTGGTGGGCAACCTGATTTCGAACAGCGTGCTGGTGGTGCTGGCGCTGTCGATCTCGCTGCAGACCGCGCTTGCGGCGCTGAGCTTCATGATCGTGCTGCACAAGCTCGAATACTTCCTGAACGCGCGCATCATCGGCGCCCACATCAATGCGCGCTCGTGGGAGTTGCTGGTGGCGATGCTGGTGGCCGAATCGGTCTTCGGCCTGGCCGGCCTGATCGCCGCGCCGGTGCTGTACGCCTACGCCAAGAAAGAACTGAGCGTTCGCGAACTGATCTAGGCGCGCGAAAGACCGGAAAAACCGGGGTCAGACCACGATTCTTTTGCAATCTTTCAAAAATAATCGTGGTCTGACCCCGGTTCTTCCGATGAAGACCCGTGTTTGCGCAGCCAGCCGCGCTTTTCCACTTCCCTGATATTCGGGACATCTTTCAGTTCAAGCAGCAAGGCCTGGATATAGGCCAGTTCGCGGTCCCCTCGATCACCCAGCCATTCCGTCACGCGCACCAGGTTGCCGTAGTTGCGAACCAGCTTTTGCGGCGTGTCGTCCAGGATGATCATGTCGGCCAGCAAAAAACCCCGTGGCTTTACCTTGCGCAGATCCTTGATGTAGAAGTAGTCCTGCCGTTCGGGATCGAAGCGCTGCACGCAGCGCTTGCGCGCGTATACGAACTCCAGCTTTTCATCTTTGAAAAACAGCTGGCGCACCACTTCCGCCGCATAGCTCTCGGAGGACGAAGTCCACACCGCAATCTTGAAATGCTGCGCGCAAAATGCGATCAACTCGTCCGCGAACGGGCGCTTGTAGACTGCATATGGCCCGACCTCGAAATCCGGCGCGCGCTCCAGCGGCTGCGTGGTGGCGTAGACCAGCGTTTCATCGAGGTCGAAGATGAGGAGTTTCTGATTCATCAGTTGGCCGTGGCGGCGCGGCGCGACATCAGTTTTTCAAGCGCCTCGAACAGCAATTGGGTGAGCAACGCCAGCACGGCCGCCGGGATGGCGCCCGCGAGCAGCATGTCGTTGTCGTTGAGCGCCAGGCCGATGGTAATCCGCTCGCCATATCCGCCGGCGCCGATGAAGGCGGCTATCGTCGCCGTCCCCACGCTCATCACCGCGGCCGTCTTGACGCCCGCCAGGATCACCGGCAGCGCCAGCGGCAGCTCCACGTACAGCAGGCGCTGGCCGGGACGCAGCCCGAGCGCCAGCGCCGCCGTGCGCATCCCTTGCGGCACCCCCAGGATCGCGGTGCAAGTGTTCCTTACCACCGGCAGCAGCGCATAAATAAACAGGGCCACCAGCGCCGGCGCCGTGCCGATCATGCCGAGCATGGGAATCAGCATCGCCAGCAGCGCCAGCGACGGCACCGTTTGCAGCACGCCCACCAGCGCCAGCACCGCCTGGCGCACGCGCGGCACCAGGGCTGCCAGTATCCCAAGCGGTATCCCGCCCAGGCAGGCCAGCGCCACCGAGACCAGCACCAGCACCAGATGCTGGCGCGTCAGCGTCCACAGGTCGGGCCCGAACAATTTGGCGGCCAGGCCGGCACGCGCACCATCCTTGCGCGCGACCGGCGCCAGCCACTCGCGGGCCACGGCCGCGAAGTTCTTGCCTTCGAGTTCGACGGCGGCGTTCATGGCGATCATTTGCTCGGCGCTGATGCGTCCTTCCAGCTTGCGCAGCGCGTTCCAGGCGGCCGGAAAGCGCTGGGGCAGGTCGAGACGGTACAGCAGCACAGCGTCGTAACGCGGAAAGTAGTGAAGGTCGTCGTCCAGCACTTTCATGCCGTAGCGCTTGATCTTGGCGTCGGTCGAATAGATGTCGATCACGTCCACCTGGCGCTGCGCCAGCGCTTCGTAGGCAATCCCGTGATCGAGTCCGCGCGGCAGCTGCGTCAGGCCGTAACGCGCGGCCAGGCCCGGCCAGCCGTCGGCGCGGCCGATGAATTCATGCGACAGCCCGAACCTGAGCGGCTGGCGCGCGAGGTCCGACAGCTTTTTGAGCTGGCTGTCGCCACGCATCGCCAGTGCATAGGTATTGTTAAAACCCAGCGGCACCGCCACGCCCAGGCCCATGGGCGCGAGCGCCGCGCGCATCTGGGCCAGCGACGTGGCTTTCGGATTCTTGAGGATTTCGAGGTCGATGGTGCCCAGGTATTCGGGATACACATCGATGCTGCCGGCCTGTAGTGCCGCCAGCACAATGGCGGTGTTGCCCAGGCCCTGGCGATGCTCGGCCTGGCCGTGGGCCGCCGCGGTCTGGGTCAGCAGCTCGCCCAGGATGTACGACTCGGTGAAGCGCTTCGAGCCGACCCGCAGCACGTCGTCGGCGGCGCCGGCCGGAGCAACGGCGGCGAACAGGAGCACGGCGAGAAAAAGGATGGTGGTGCGCACGCACGCTCCCGAAGCAATCAGTCGGGCAAGCTTACCACCGGATCGCGCAGCACGCCCCCGTTGACCACCGCGCGGCATGGGTTGAAGCCGATCGCATACGACAAGTCGGCCGGGCGCGCGATGTCCCACAGTGCGAAGTCGGCGCGCTTGCCCACTTCCAGCGTACCGATGTCGGCCTGCCGCCCGAGCGCGCGCGCGGCGTGGATGGTGGCGCCGGCCAGCGCTTCCTGCGGCGTCAAGCGCCACAAGGTGCAGGCCATGTTCATCGCCAGCAGCATCGACGTCATGGGCGAGGTGCCCGGATTGCAGTCAGTCGCCACCGCCATCGGCACGCCGGCGGCGCGCAGTGCGGCGATCGGCGGCGGCGTGGTGTCGCGCAAAAAGTAGTAGGCGCCGGGCAGCAGCACCGCCACCGTGCCGGCCGCCGCCATGGCGTCGATGCCGTCCTGGCTCAGGTGCTCGAGGTGGTCGGCCGACAGGCCGCCGAAGCGCGCCACCAGTTCGGCGCCGCGCTGGTCCGACAGCTGTTCGGCGTGCAGCTTGACCGGCAGGCCATGCAGGCGCGCCGCTTCGAACATGCGTTCGGTCTGCGGGTTCGAAAAGCCGATCCGCTCGCAGAAGGCGTCGACCGCGTCGACCAGGCCGTTGGCGGCCAGCTGCGGCAGCATGTCGTCGCACAGGCTGGCAATGTAGTCGTCGGCGCGGCCGGCGTACTCGGGCGGCAGCGCGTGCGCGCCGAGAAAGGTGGTGGCCACGCCGACCGGCAGCCGCTCGCCGATGCGGCGCGCCACGCGCAGCATTTTGGCCTCGGTGTCCAGGTCCAGGCCGTAGCCGGACTTGATCTCGATGGTGGTCACGCCTTCGGCCAGCAGGCTGGCCACGCGCGGCAGGCTTTGGCGCAGCAGTTCGGCGTCGCTGGCGGCGCGGGTGGCGCGCACGGTCGACATGATGCCGCCGCCGGCGCGCGCGATGTCTTCATAGGTGGCGCCGTTCAGGCGCGCCTCGAATTCGTCGCTGCGGTTGCCGGCGTGGACGATGTGGGTGTGGCAGTCGACCAGGCCGGGCGTGAGCCAGCAGCCGCCGCCGTCGATAATGGCGTCCGCGGGCGGCGCCTGGTCGCGCGGGCCGATCCAGGCGATCCGCCCGCCCGTCACGCCGATGGCGGCGTCGCGCAGTTCGCCATAGCCATCGATCATCGTGGCCAGGTGGACGTTGGCAAACAGGACTTCGCAGCCGCTCGCCATCGCTTACGCCGGGTTGAAGAAGATGTCGACCACGAACACGGTCGCCTGTCCTGCTTCCAGCGTCCAGACGGTGTCGGTGTCGAACACCACCGCGTCGTAGCGCACCAGGCCGATGCGTTCGGAATCGCTGCATACCGCCAGTGTGTCGCCTTCGGCCAGGAACAGGATCGTCACATCGCCGCGCGGCGCGAATTCGGAGGTACCCGACAGCACACGCCGTCCCAGCCTGTGATGGCAAATGTCGCGCTGGGTCATCACGTTGAAGTCGGTGGTTGCACCCAGCGTCAGCGTGGCTGTCACCGGCGACTCGCCGGCGAATTCGACGATCGGGTCTTCTTCGCTGAGGATGAAACGGCCCTCGTCGCCGATGTCGAGCAGCGCGCCGGCGCCGTCGACCAGCGCCAGCGTGCGGTCAACCCCGGGAAACACCGAAAACGGGCCGTTGGCCGCGATCGTGGCCAGGCTGATGCGCCAGTCGAACTTGTCGAGGCTGGCACCGACCGGCGCGATCGCGATCTCGGTGGTGCTGCCTGCACCGTTCTTCCAGGGCGCCGGTTCCAGGCCGGCAAAGGGAATCAGGAGTGTCATGACCTTAGTGTACGCAATTCGGCGATGGTGTGCATATATCGCTGTGCAATCGCGGCCTGCGCCACGTGCTGGCGCTCGCGCACCACCCAGCGCCCGCCGACCATGACGTCCTTGACCAGGTTGTCGTTGCCGCAGAAAACGAAGGTGCCGAGCACGTCGTCGGCATCGATGCCGGCCAGGTTAGGATGATCGCTGTCGAGCACCAGCAGGTCGGCCCGCTTGCCGGGCGCGAGCGCGCCGACCGCGCGGCCCGAGGCCAGCGCGCCGCCGGCCAGCGCGCCCTGCCACAGGAAGTCGCCGACCCGGCGCTGGTCCTTCGAGGCGGCCACGTTGCGGCGCTGGTGCTGCAGGCGCTGGCCGTACTCGAGCCAGCGCAGCTCTTCCACGGGCGACTGCGAGATGTGGCTGTCGCTGCCGATGCCGAAGCGTCCGCCGCCGGCCAGGAAGGGCTCGAGCGGGAACAAGCCGTCGCCCAGGTTCGCTTCGGTGGTCGGGCACAGGCCGGCGATGGCGCCGCTGGCGGCCAGGGCCGCCGTTTCGCCGGCGTCGAGATGGGTTGCATGGACCAGGCACCAGCGCTGGTCGAGCGTGAACTGCTCCATCAGGTAGCGCACCGGCCGCATGCCTGTGGCGGCGATGCACTGTTCGACCTCGGCTTGCTGCTCGGCGATATGGATGTGCACCGGCCGTTCGGGCGGCAGCGCGGCCAGCACTTCGCCGATCTGGCCGGTGGCGGCGGCGCGCAGCGAATGGGGCGCGACACCCACTTCCACCTGCGGACCGCGCAGCGGATCGAGCGCGTCGATCACTTGCAGCACTTCGAGCGGGCCGGTCCGAAAGCGCTGCTGCTCCGGCTTGAGCGGCTGCGCGCCGAAGCCCGCGTAGCTGTACAGCACCGGCAGCATCGTCACGCCGATGCCGGCCAGCTGGGCAGCGGCCACCACGCGCTCGGCGGTTTCGGCCGGGCGCGCATACATGGCGCCCGCCTGGTCGCGCTGCACGTAATGGAATTCGCACACCGACGTGTAGCCGTGGCGCAGGCATTCGGAAAACAGCTGGGCCGCGATTGCCTCGATATGGTCCGGCGTGATGTTGCGCGCGAAACGGTACATCAGGTCGCGCCAGGTCCAGAAACTGTCGGGGCCATCGCCCGCGGTTTCGGTCAGGCCGCCCAGCGCGCGCTGGAAGGCGTGCGAATGCAGGTTGACCATGCCCGGCAAAACCAGGCCGGCCTGCGCCTCGCCGCTGGCCGGCACTGCGTCTGGCGTGACCGCAGTCAGGGTGCCGCCGGCATCCCATTCGAGGCGCACGTTGTCCAGCCAGCCGCCAGGCAGCAGCGCATGGCGGGCGAACAGGGAAGCCGCTGGCGTCATGCCCGCGCCCAGTCGACGGCGGCCGCGGTCAGCTTGCGCAGCAGTGGCTGAACCAGCGCGGCGCGATCGGGACGGTAGCCGAACGGCGCGCTCTCGTCCATGTACAGGCACTGGCACATTTCGAGCTGGATCGCATGCACGTTCAGCGCCGGCTGGCCGTAGTGGCGCGTGATGTGGCCGCCCTTGAAGCGGCCGTTGACGGCCACCGAGAAGGTGTCCTGGGACTGCGCCACGCCGACCACCGCCGCTTCCATGGCCGGGTCGCACGAGGTTCCCTGCGCGGTGCCGAAATTGAGGTCCGTCAGGCGTCCGTCGAAAAAGCGCGGCACCACCGAAGCGATTGAATGCGCGTCCCACAGCACCACGCGGCCGTGCAGCGCCAGCATGCGGTCAAGCTCCGCGCGCAACTGGCTGTGGTAAGGCTGCCAGTAGCGCGCCAGGCGGCCGTGGACTTCCTGCTCGTCGGGCGCGTCGCCATCGCGGTACAGCTGTTCGCTGGCGAAGGTGTCGACCGGGCACAGGCCGGTGGTCGACAGTCCCGGGTACAGGTTGGTGTCTTCGGGCGGGCGATTCAGGTCGATCACATAACGCGACCAGCGCGCGGCGATGGTCGAGGCGCCCATCTGGCCCAGGAAGCCGTACAGCTGTTTGAGGTGCCAGTCGGTATCGGCGCGCGCCAGGGCGCACGGCGCAAGGCGCGCCGCGATATCGTCCGGGATGTCGGTGCCCACGTGGGGTATCGACACCAGCAAAGGAATACTGCCCTGCTTGAACTCAAAATCCATAAAGGCTCCAGCGTGTTTTTAGGCGTACAGCGATGCGAACAGGCCCTGGCAAGAGGCGCTCAATTCGCCGTTCACCACCATCTGTTTGGCCGCCTCGATGTCCGGGGCAAAGAAGCGGTCGGCGTCGAAGAACGGCACCTTGGCGCGCAGCTGCGAATGCACGTGCTCGAGGTGCGGCGAGGTCTTGAGCGGACGATGGAAATCGATCCCCTGCGCCGCGGCCAGCAGTTCGATGCCGACGATGACAGCCGTATTTTGCGCCATATCGTCAAGACGGCGCGCCGCGAAGGTGGCCATGCTGACGTGGTCTTCCTGGTTGGCCGAGGTAGGCAGGCTGTCGACGCTGGCCGGATGGGCCAGCGACTTGTTCTCGGAAGCGAGTGCGGCCGCCGTCACGTGGGCGATCATGAAGCCCGAATTGACGCCCGGCTCGCGCACCAGGAACGGCGGCAGGCCGGACAGGGTGGCGTCGATCAGCAGCGCGATGCGGCGTTCGGCCAGGCCGCCGATTTCGGCGATCGCCAGCGCCAGCGTGTCGGCCGCGAAGGCGACCGGCTCGGCGTGGAAATTACCGCCCGAGATGATCTCGCCGGTCTCCGGGAAGATCAAGGGATTGTCGGTGACGGCATTTGCCTCGATCAGCAGCGTGCGCGACACGTTGACCACCAGGTCGATGATGGCGCCCATGACCTGCGGCTGGCAGCGCAAGCTGTACGGATCCTGCACGCGCTCGTCGCCGACCAGGTGCGAAGCGCGGATCGCGCTCGCCGCGACCAGCTGGCGGTAGATGGCGGCGGCGGCGATCTGGCCCGGCTGGCCGCGCACCGCATGGACGCGGGCGTCGAACGGCGCATCGCTGCCCTTGGCCGCGTCGAGCGAGAGCGAACCGGCGACCATGGCCGCTTCCAGCAGGCGCTCGGTCATGAACAGGCCATGCAGCGCCAGCCCGGTCGAGACCTGGGTGCCGTTGATCAGCGCCAGGCCTTCCTTGGCCGCCAGCACCACCGGCGCGATGCCGGCGTGGTTGAGGGCATCCATCGCCTCGACCAGTTTGCCGTCGACGCGCACCTGTCCCACGCCCAGCATAGCCAGCGTCATGTGGGCCAGCGGCGCCAGGTCGCCCGATGCGCCGACCGAGCCCTTGGCCGGAATGGCCGGCATGATGCCGGCGTTGTACAGCGCGATCAGGGTGTCGATGATCAAGGGACGCACTCCCGAAAAACCGCGCGCCAGGCTGCCGATTTTCATCAGCATGATCAGGCGCACCACGGCGTCGGAGAGCAGCTCGCCGGTGCCGACCGAGTGCGACAGGATCAGGTTGCGCTGCAGTTCCTCGAGCTTTTCGTCGGGGATGCGGGTCTTGGCCAGGATGCCGAAGCCGGTGTTGATGCCGTAGGCGGCGTCGCCCTTGGCCACGATCGCGTCGACCGCGGCGGCGGAGGCCTTGATGACCGGATAAGCGGAAGCGGACAGCGTCAAGTTGGCTGGCGCGGCCCAGACGGCGCGCAGGTCGGCCATGGTCATCAGGCCAGGGTTCAGGGTCCAGCCGGTATGCGTATTATTTTTCATATTATTTGACCATAGGGAGATTGAGGTTGTTGCGCTTGGCGCAGGCAACGGCGGTTTCGTATCCAGCATCGGCGTGGCGCATGACGCCCGAGCCGGCGTCGTTGACCAGTACGCGCGCCAGGCGCTTGGCGGCGGCATCGGTGCCGTCGGCCACGATCACCACGCCCGAATGCTGCGAGTAGCCCATGCCGACCCCGCCGCCGTGGTGCAGCGAGACCCAGGTCGCGCCGCCGGCGGTATTGAGCAAGGCATTCAGCAATGGCCAGTCGGAGACCGCATCGGTGCCGTCGCGCATGGACTCGGTTTCGCGGTTAGGACTGGCGACCGAGCCGGTGTCGAGATGGTCGCGCCCGATGACGATCGGCGCTTTCAGTTCGCCCGTGCGCACCATCTCATTGAAGGCCAGGCCGGCGATGTGGCGCTCGCCCAGGCCCAGCCAGCAGATCCGCGCCGGCAGGCCCTGGAAGGCGATCCGGTCGCGCGCCATGTCGAGCCAGTGGTGGACCTGCTTCTGTTCGGGGAACAGCTCCTTGATCTTGGCATCGGTCTTGTAGATATCCTCCGGATCGCCCGACAGCGCGACCCAGCGGAACGGGCCGCGGCCTTCGCAGAACTGGGGACGGATATAGGCCGGCACGAAGCCCGGGAAGTCGAAGGCATCCTTGACGCCATGGTCGAGCGCGACCTGGCGGATGTTGTTGCCGTAGTCGACGGCCTTGACGCCCATCGCATTGAAATCGAGGATGGCCTGCACGTGCACCGCGCACGATGCGGCGGCGGCGGCGGTCAGGCGCGCGTGCTGGGACGGATCCTTCTGCGCGGCCTTCCATTCATCGACGCTCCAGCCGCTCGGCAGGTAGCCGTTGATCAGGTCATGCGCCGAGGTCTGGTCGGTGACCATGTCGGGCACGACGCCGCCGGCCCTGGCACGCCGGACCAGCTCGGGCAGGATGTCGGCCGCATTGCCCAGCAGGCCGATCGAAATGGCTTCGCGCTTGCCGGTGTGCTCCTTGATCAGCGCGATCGCGTCGTCGATGTCCCTGGCCTGCTTGTCCAGGTAGCGCGTACGCAGGCGGAAGTCGATGCTGCTTTGCTGGCACTCGATGTTGAGCGAGACGGCGCCGGCGAAGGAGGCGGCCAGCGGCTGCGCGCCGCCCATGCCGCCCAGGCCCGCGGTCAGGATCCAGCGGCCGCCCCAGTCGCCGCCGAAATGCTGGCGCCCGGCTTCGGCGAAGGTTTCGTACGTGCCCTGCACGATGCCCTGGGTGCCGATATAGATCCAGCTGCCGGCGGTCATCTGGCCGTACATGAACAAGCCCTTGCGATCGAGTTCGTTGAAGTGCTCCCAGTTTGCCCACTTCGGCACCAGGTTGGAGTTCGCGATCAGCACGCGCGGCGCGTCGGCGTGGGTCTGGAACACGCCGACCGGTTTGCCGGACTGGATCAACAGCGTCTGGTCGTCTTCCAGCTCGCGCAGGGAAGCGAGGATCTGGTCGTAGCAGGCCCAGTTGCGGGCCGCGCGGCCGATGCCGCCGTAGACCACCAGGTGCTTGGGATTTTCCGCCACTTCCGCGTCCAGGTTATTCTGGATCATGCGGTAGGCCGCCTCGGTCAGCCAGCTCTTGCAAGCGCGCTCGGTGCCGCGCGGGGCGCGGATTTCGCGCGTCGCATCATAGCGGGGATCGACGCCCATCTGGGTGGAATCGGTGGTCATGGCAGCTCCTTGAACGGGTTGGGGGCCGGCGCGCGACTAGGCACGCGCCAACGTGCATACTCAAAGTCTAAGTTGTATATACAACCAAGTCAAATGATTTTTGCGGCCCTCACTTCTTTTCGAAAACCTGGCGCCCGCCGACCCAGGTCTGCAGCACGCCGACGGCGTGGATATCCTTGGCCGGCATCGTAAACAGGTCGCGGTCGATGACGATGAAATCGGCCCACTTGCCCTTTTCGAGCGAACCGATGCTGTTTTCCTGGTGCGCGGCGTAGGCGGCGTCGAGGGTGAAGCAGCGCAGCGCCTCCTTCAGCGTCATGGCCTGGCCGGGGTACCAGCCGGCGGCCGGCTGGCCAGCCACATCCTGGCGCGTGACGGCGGCGTGGATGCCGAAGAAGGGATTGGGCGACTCCACCGGGAAGTCCGAACCGCAGGCGATGCGCGAGCCCTGCTTGAGGAACGTGCGCCAGGCATAGGCGCCCTGGATACGCTGCGGGCCGACACGCTGCTCGGCCATGTTCATGTCGGACGTGGCGTGGGTCGGCTGCATCGACGGCACGATGCCGATCGACTTGAAGCGCGGGATGTCTTCCAGCGCGACCACCTGCGCGTGTTCGATGCGGTGGCGCTGGGCGGCGCTGCCGGTCTGCCTGACCAGCTTATCGAAGCCATCGAGGATCTGGCGGTTGCCGGCGTCGCCGATGGCATGCACATTGACCTGGTAGCCGCGCCGCATGGCCTTGTCCATCAGCGCGACGATGTCGGCGTCCGTGCGAAACAGCAGGCCGTGCGAGCTCGGCTCGTCGCTGTAGGGCGCGAGCAGGGCCGCGCCGCGGCTGCCGAGGGCGCCGTCGGCGTACAGCTTGACGGCGCGCAGCGCGTAGTGGTCGTTGGCGTAGGTGGTGAGCGGGCCGTGCTGAGCGAGCTGGTCGAAGTCCGGGCCGACGTCGCCGATCATCGCGTAGACGCGCGCGCTGAGCTTGCCGTGATCGGCGTAGTCGCGGTACAGGCGGTCCTGGCCGACGCCGATGCCGGCGTCGTGCACGCTGGTCAGGCCGACGGCGGCGATGTTGGCGAGTGCGCGGTCGAGCAGCGCGCGCGCTGCGGCCTCGGTCTGTTTCGGCAGGATGCGCGCGACCAGGCCCTGGGCGGCGTCGACGAACACGCCGGTCGCATTGCCGGCGGCGTCGCGCACGATCTTGCCCCCGGCCGGGTCGGGCGTGTCGCGCGTGATGCCGGCCAGCTGCATGGCGCGCGTATTGGCCCAGGCGGCGTGGCCGTCGACGCGTTCGAGCCAGATCGGGCGGTCGGCGACGACGGCATCGAGTTCGGCGGCGGTGGGAAAGCGGCCCAGCTTCCAGATCTCCTGGTTCCAGCCGCGTCCGCGCAGCCAGGCGAGCGACGGATTGGCGGCCGCGTAGTCGGCGGCGGCCTTGAGCGCGTCGGCCAGCGACGCGCTCAAGGCCAGGTCGAGCTGGGACAGCTGTTCGCCCAGGCCGAACACATGGCCGTGGGCGTCGATCAGGCCGGGGAGGACGGTCTGGCCGTGCAGGTCGACGTGGCGCGCGGCGCGGGCGGCCTTGGCGCGGACCTGGGCGGCGCTGCCGACGGCGATGATCCTGCCCTTGTCGTCGAAGGCCATCGACGCGAAACGCAGTAACTGGTTCTTGCCGTTGAGCGTATAGCCGTTGGCGTTGTCGATGACGGTATCGGCGTGGGCGGCGGCCAGCGCGGCACCGGCCAGCAAGGCGAACAAGGAAGAAGGAAGCAAGCGCATCGAACACTCCGTGAAAGGCAAAAACAGAGTGTAGCGCGCAACACCGGGCAATTGTTCTTAAATCGGGGTCAGACCTCAATTCTGCAATTGTTTTTCAATCGGGGTCAGACCTCAATTTTGCAACGTCTAACGCACTTTTGATGCGGATGCGAGGGATCGCAAATAGGCGCGCTATCGTAAGCGAGTTCTTTAACTCACCTTACTACTATGAGCCGCTATCCACGCCCAGTTCTCGCCAATGTCCCCCTCCACATTATTCAACGAGGGAATAATCGCAATCCATGTTTTTTCTCGCGAAGCGATTATCAGGTCTATTTAACGATGCTGGCCGAATCAGCCTCCGAGCATGGATGTGGCGTGCATGCCTACGTCCTCATGACCAATCACGTACATATCCTTGTATCGCCCACCAAATCAACTTCGCCCGCAAACATGATGAAAGGGCTGGGTGAGCGTTATGTGCAGTATGTTAACCGACGTTATGGTCGGAGCGGAACCTTGTGGCAGGGACGCTTTCGGTCCTGCCTCGTCGATAACGAGCAATATTTTCTCGTTTGCCAACGCTATATTGAACTGAACCCAGTCAGGGCGAAGATAGTATCCCATCCAATTGACTACGAATGGTCGAGCTACCGGACCAACGCACACGGCGAGCGCGGCAAAGTCATTACCCCGCATCTCCTTTACATCAGCCTTGCCGGCAATGAAATGGATAGACAAGCGAGCTATCGCGCACTATTTCAAGAAGCGATTCCAGACTCCATGCTCGAGCAAGTCCGTCATGCAACTAACCGCAATACTGCCTTCGGTTCGCGTCGATTTATGGATGAGACTGGCGTCGTCTTGGCGCGCACTTTCGACCGTCAGCATGCTGGACGCAGGCCGGCGTGAAGCGGCAAGACACCTGACCAATCCGGTGGGCATATTGCAAAATTGAGGTCTGACCCCGATTAAAAAACAATTGCAAAATTGAGGTCTGACCCCGGTGTTATGACCCCGGTGTTAGTCGCGTTCGCGATCGAGCAAGGCGCGCTTGCGCTCGACGCCCCAGCGGTAGCCCGACAGCGCGCCGTCGTTGCGCACCACCCGGTGGCAGGGGATGGCGACCGCGACCGGATTGGCCGCGCACGCGCCGGCCACCGCGCGCGCCCCCGACGCCAGCCCGATCCGCGCCGCCAGCTCGGCGTAGCTGACCGTCGTCCCGCTCGGCACCTGGCGCAGCGCCGCCCACACGCGCTGCTGGAACGCCGTGCCGCGCACGTCCAGCGGCAGGTCCAGCCCCAGCGCCGGCGCTTCGACCAGCCCCACCACCTTGGCCACCGTGTCTTCGAAGCCGGCGTCGGCGCCGTGCAGCTCGGCCGCCGGGAAGCGGTCCTGCAGGTCGCGCGCCAGCTGCTCCGGGTCGTCCCCCATCAGGATCGCGCAAATGCCCTTGTCGGTCGCCGCCACCAGGATCGCGCCCAGCGTGCAGTCGCCGATGGCGAAGCGGATCACGGCCCCGGCGCCGCCCGCCCGGTATTTTTTGGGCGCCATCCCGAGCCGCCCTTCGGCGCCGGCGTAAAAGCGCGCGCTCGAGTTGTAGCCGGCCGCGTACAGCGCGTCCGTCACGCTCGCCGCCCGCGCCAGCCCATGCGCCACGCGCGCGGCGCGCTGCGCGGCGGCGTAAGCTTTCGGCGTGATGCCGGTGTGCGCCTTGAAGATGCGGTGGAAATGAAAGCGGCTCATGCCGCACGCGTCGGCCAGGCTGTCGAGGTCAGGTTCGGTCTCGCTGGCGTCGATCAGCCGGCACGCGCGCGCCACCACCAGCGCGTGCCGTTCGGCCAGCGGCGGCTGGTCCGGCTTGCAGCGCAAGCAGGGCCGAAAACCAGCCTGCTCGGCCGCGGCGCACGAGTCGTGGAAGGCGACGTTTTCGCGCTTGGCCGGGCGCGCCGCGCACGACGGCCGGCAATACACGCCGGTCGTGCGCACCGAATACCAGAACACGCCGTCGGCATCCTTGTCGCGCCGCTGGAGCGCGTCCCAGCACTCGGCGTCGCTGTTGTAGCTGGCTGTGTTCATCTCTGCTTTCATGCTGCGCTCCCGGTTGGTTTTCCAGTCGCTATGGTGGGCGCCGCCGGCCATCGCCGCATCCCGGGTCTTGCTTTTGAATCGGCGCGGCGCGCTGGTGCTAGAATCGGCTTTTTCGGCCGGCCCCTTTCGGAGAGTAGTTTGGAAGATCAAATCGCGCAAGACAGCACGCCCATTTTCCAGCGCATCAAGGATTACCTGACCAGCGAAATCGCGGCCGGACGCTGGAAGGAGGGCGACGTGGTGCCGTCCGAACAGGCGCTGGTGCGCCAGTTCGGGGTCTCGCGCATGACCGTCAACCGCGCCGTGCGCGAACTGACGGCCGAGCATGTGCTGACCCGCCGCCACGGCTCCGGCACCTTCGTCGCGCCGCAGAAATACCAGGCCACGCTGGTCGAGATCCGCAGCATCGCCGACGAGATCCGCGCGCGCGGCCACCGCCACCACAGCAGTTTGCAGCTGCTCGAGAAGGCCCGCGCGACCGAGCTGCTGGCGCTGCAGTTCGAGCTGCCGTCGGGCGAGCCGCTGTTCCATTCGGTGATCGTGCATTTCGAGAACGAGATCCCGATCCAGGTCGAGGACCGCTGGGTCAACCCGGCCTGCGCCCCCGATTACCTGGCCCAGGACTTCGCCGTGATCACCCCCAACGAGCACCTGACGCTGGCCGCGCCGCTGCAAAGCGCGACCTACCGCATCGAGGCGCTGGCGCCGCCGCGCGAGATCGCCGAGATGCTGGCCATCGAGGCGCGCCAGTGCTGCCTGGTGCTGCGGCGCCGTACCCGCGCCCTCGGCCAGATCGCGTCGGTGGTGACGATGTGGCATCCAGGCCAGCTGTATCAGTTCGCCGGCAGCGTCGGTTGACAGATTCTTTCCTTTTGATGTCAAAAATGAAATAAAATTACATCCATCATCAAAGATATTGCAGGCCGGTTTGTGCAGCTCATTTAGAATGACTCAACGCAAATAGCCAGGCAGTCCAGCCCACTGCCCCTCCAGAGGATGCCCTTGTTCCGTCGCCGTCCTGTCCTTTTGCCGCCGCCGCGCGTGCTGCGTTGCGCGCGCCTGTGCGCGTTGCTGGGCGCGGCCTTGCTGGCGCGCGACGCCGCCGCGTTCGACCACTTGCTGGTCCAGCCGTCCGGACCAGACCCGCGCCTGCTCTCGACGCTGCTGGCCGCGGCCGTGCTGATGCTGCTGGCCGCCGCCGCGCTGGGCTGGCGCTTCGCGCGCCTGGCCGCCGCACTGAAAGCGGAACGCCGTGCGCTGCGCGCCACCAAGGAGCAGCTCACCAGCGCCGAGAGCCTGTGGGCGATCGCGCTCGAAGGCTCCGGCGAAGGCATGTGGGAATGGAACCAGCGCGACGGCGCGCTGACCCTGTCGGCCCGCTACCGTGAACTGCTCGGCTACCTGCCCGATGAATTCCAGGTCGATTTCAAGACCTGGATGCTGCAGATGCACCGCGACGACGTGGCGCGTTTCCAGGCCGAACTGGCGCTCAGCACGCAGCCGGCGCCGCCCGGTCAGCGCACCAGCATGGCGGTCGAATTCCGCCTGCGCTGCAAGGACGGCACCTGGAAGTGGGTGCTCGGGCGCGGCATCGTGATCGCGCGCGACAGCGCCGGCCAGCCGCTGCGCATGACCGGCACCATGGCCGACATCGGCGAACGCAAGGAGGCCGAGGAGGCGCGCGTGCGCTCGGTGCTGGAAGCGTCGCCCGAGGCGATGCTGGTGATCGACCGCGCCGGCCGGATCCGCTACGCCAACCAATTGTGCGCGCTCGGCTTCGGCTATCCGCTGGGCGAGCTGGCCGGCATGGCGGCCACCGTGCTGGCGCCGGCGCTGGACCAGGCCGGCGCGCCCAACACGGTGCTGACCGCCTGGCGCGCCGACGGCAGCAGCTTCCCGGCCGAGGTCAACCTGTCGCCGATGCAGTCGCAGGGCCAGCCGCTGACGATCGTCTCGCTGCGCGACATCAGCGAACGCCAGCGCGCCGAGCACGCGCTCAAGGGACTCGCCGCGCGCCTGCATGAGATCATCCAGATGATGCCGATCGGCTTGTTCATCCGCGATCCGCAAGGCCGCGTCACGCTGCTCAACAGCGCCTGCCAGTCCCAGTTCGGGCTGTCGGCCGGCGATCTGGCCGAGCCGGCATTGGCGGCCTTCAGCGACGCCCTGTCGCAGGACACGGTGACGACGCTGAAGAACCGCCGCAGCGGGCGCACCCAGCACCTGCGCAGCATCAGCAAGCCGGTATTTAACGAGCAGGGCCAGCCCGAATACCTGATCGGCATGCTGGTCGATATCAGCGACAGCATCGAGGCCGAGCGCAAGCTGCGCGAACTGAACGAGCATCTGGAGGAGCGCGTGGCCCAGCGCACCGGCCAGCTCGACCTGGCCAAGCAGGTGGCCGAGGAGGCCAGCCAGGCCAAGGGGCAGTTCCTGGCCAACATGAGCCACGAGATCCGCACCCCGATGAACGGCGTGATCGGGATGGCCTACCTGGCGCTCAAGACGGACCTGAATGCGCGCCAGCGCGACTACCTGGAAAAGATCCGCTTCGCCGGCGAACACCTGCTGGGCATCATCGACGACATCCTCGATTTTTCGAAGATCGAGGCCGGCATGCTGGAGATCGAGGTGCTCGCCTTCACGCTCGACCATGTGATCCAGACCGTGACCACGGTGGTGGCGCCGAAAGCGGCCAGCAAGCACCTCGAACTGGTGTTCGAAATCGCACCGGGCCTGCCGCCGGCGCTGCAGGGCGATCCGCTGCGCCTGGGCCAGGTGCTGATCAACTACACCAACAATGCGATCAAGTTCAGCGACAGCGGCGCCATCACGGTGCGCGTGTCCATGCTCGACGAGCGCGCCGACGACTGCCTGCTGCGCTTCGAGGTGCAGGACACCGGCATCGGCCTGTCCGAGGAAGAGGCGGGCAAGCTGTTCCAGTCGTTCCAGCAGGCCGACACCTCGATCACGCGCGCATACGGCGGCACCGGCCTGGGCCTGGCGATCTGCAAGCAGCTGGCCCAGTTGATGGACGGCGAGGTCGGCGTGCGCAGCGCGCCGGGCAGCGGCTCGACCTTCTGGTTCACCGCCCGCGTGGGCAAGCTCGCCGCGCTCGACGTGCCGGCCGAGCCGCCTCCCGCCGGCGCCGAGCCGGGCGAAGCGGCGCTGGCCGGCGCGCGCATCCTGCTGGTCGAGGACAATACCTTCAACCAGCAGATCGCGCTCGAGATGCTGGAGGAAGCCGGCTGCGCGGTGTGCCTGGCGCTGAACGGCCTGGAGGCGCTCGACTTGCTGGCCAAAGCTCAATTCGACTGCGTGCTGATGGACGTGCAGATGCCGGTCATGGACGGCTTGCAGGCCACGCGCCTGATCCGGCTCGATCCGGCCCTGGCCGGCCTGCGCGTGCTGGCCATGACGGCCACCGCCACCAGCGAGGACCGCAAGCGCTGCATGGAAGCGGGCATGGACGACTTCATCTCGAAGCCGATCCAGCCGGCCCTGCTGCGCCAGGCGGTGGCGCGCTGGCTGCCGGTGCGCGCGCGCGCCGAGCCACCCGCGCCAGCCTTGCCGAGCGGCTTACGCACCATCGCGGCCGGCGACCCGCAGGTGATCGACCTGACCATCCTGGCCAAGCTGCTCAGCTACGACCCGGCCAAGGTGCGCAAGTTCGCCTTCAAGTTCCTGCAGAGTACCCAGGGCGGCTTCGACGAGATCGAGGACTGCCTGGCCAAGGGCGACGTGGCGCGCGTGCGCGAGCTGGGCCACCGCATCAAGTCGGCCGCGCGCACCGTCGGCGCGCTCGGCATGGCCGAGCTGTGCGAACGCCTCGAACACTTGCCGGTGGTGGACCCGGATAGCGACCGGGCCGCGGCCAGGGTCCTGGTGGCGCGCCTGTGGCCGCTGCTCGAGCAGGTGACCGAACACATCATGCAAAACACCACCTTTGCCAATGATGACTAAAATATCGGCAACGCTGCGCTGCTGGTGGCGAACTTCGAAGATAATGGCGCAACCCATCACCGACCATGTGTCCATGACCGCTCCCGATTCCGCTTCCCGTCCCGCCGCGCGCCTGCGCGTGCTGCTGCTCGACGACGACACCTTCATGTTGTCCGTGCTGGAAGACATGCTGGCCGACCTCGGCGACTTCGACGTGCGCTGCGAGGCCGACGCCCGGCGCGCGCTGCTCAGCCTGGCGCAGGATGCGCCCGGCCTGCTGGTGTGCGACCTGTCGATGCCGGACATGGATGGCATCGAGTTCATGCATGCGGCGGCCGAGGCCGGCTTCCGCGGCGCCATCTTGCTGCTCTCGGGCATGGACAGCGGCGTGCGCCGTTCGGCCGAACGGCTGGCCCGCGCCCATGGCCTGCACGTGCTGGGCGCCTATAAAAAGCCGATCAGCCCGGCCGAGTTGCGCGCCGCGCTGGCCCCGCTGCTGGGCCCGGACGGCGGCGATGACGGCGCGAATGTATACAATGTCACGACACTTTCTGGAAAATAGGTTATTATTTCGGCTAAATCCCCGCCTGACACCTTCTTGCCCCTCCTCCACATATTGAAATTGCGCACATAATCACCACCATAGTGTTGCATTGATAGAGGAAGCCAGAACCGGCTTTTCCCCCAGGCGTTATTACCTTCTACCTCTCTTTGAGGAAAACATGAGCGAAAATATTAAACACATCAGCGATGCCTCCTTCGAAGCCGACGTGCTCAAATCCGAGCGCCCGGTCCTGGTCGACTTTTGGGCCGAGTGGTGCGGTCCGTGCAAGGCGATCGGCCCGATGCTCGAAGAAGTCGCAAAAGAATACGACGGCAAGATCCTCATCGCCAAGATGGACGTCGATGCGAACCAGGCCGTACCGGCCAAGTTCGGCATCCGCGGCATCCCGACGCTGATCCTGTTCAAGAACGGCGTCGTGGCCGCCCAGAAAGTGGGCGCCATGGCCAAGGGCCAGCTGACGTCCTTCATCGACAGCAACATTTAACGAGAAATCTGCGAAGGCAGCGCGCCCGCGCTGCCTTCTTTGACCAACCCACGCTGTTCCCTCCCCTACCTTTACTTCCCGTCACGGGACTCAACCATGCATTTATCTGAACTGAAGGCCATGCACGTCTCTGCTCTACTGGAGATGGCGATAGGCCTCGATATCGACAACGCGGCCCGGCTGCGCAAACAAGAACTGATGTTCGCGATCCTGAAAAAGCGCGCGAAATCAGGCGAACAAATTTTCGGCGACGGCGCCCTCGAAGTGCTGCCGGACGGCTTCGGCTTCCTGCGCTCGCCCGACGCCAGCTACATGGCCTCCACCGACGACATCTATATCTCCCCATCGCAAATTCGCCGTTTCAACCTGCATACGGGTGACTCGATCGAAGGCGAAGTACGGACCCCGAAAGACGGCGAGCGCTATTTCGCGCTGGTCAAGGTCGACAAGGTCAACGGCGAATCTCCGGAGATGAGCAAGCACCGCATCCTGTTCGAGAACCTGACCCCGCTGCACCCGAACGAGCCGCTGCGCCTCGAGCGCGAAATGAACGGCCAGGAAAACATCACCGGCCGCATCATCGATCTGATCGCCCCGATCGGCAAGGGCCAGCGTGGCCTGCTGGTGGCGTCGCCAAAATCGGGCAAGTCGGTGATCCTGCAGCACATCGCGCATGCAATCACCGCCAACCATCCCGACTGCACGCTGATCGTGCTGCTGATCGACGAGCGGCCAGAGGAAGTGACGGAGATGCAGCGCTCGGTGCGCGGAGAAGTGGTCGCCTCGACCTTCGACGAACCGGCCACGCGCCACGTGCAGGTCGCCGAAATGGTGCTGGAAAAAGCCAAGCGCCTGGTCGAAATGAAGAAAGACGTGATCATCCTGCTCGACTCGATCACCCGCCTGGCGCGCGCCTACAACACCGTGATCCCTGCTTCCGGCAAGGTCCTGACCGGTGGTGTCGATGCCAACGCGCTGCAGCGTCCGAAGCGCTTCTTCGGCGCCGCGCGGAATATCGAAGAAGGCGGCTCGCTGACCATCATCGCCACCGCGCTGATCGAAACCGGCTCGCGCATGGATGACGTGATCTACGAGGAATTCAAGGGTACCGGCAACATGGAAGTCCACCTCGAGCGCCGTCTGGCCGAGAAGCGAGTCTACCCGGCGATCAACCTGAACAAATCGGGCACGCGCCGCGAAGAGTTGCTGATCAAGGCCGACCAGCTGCAGAAGATCTGGATCCTGCGCAAGCTGCTGTACTCGATGGACGAGATCGAAGCGATGGAGTTCATCCTCGACAAGATGAAGGCGACGAAGAACAACAACGAGTTCTTCGACATGATGCGCCGAGGCGGATAAAGCCCCGCCAGAAGTGAGGCGCAAGGAGCTTGGCCATGCATGGCCAAGCCGTTCAGCCGGCATGGGGCGGTGCCCCATGCAACCCCTGCTGAACCGCCGAGGCGGATAAAGCCCCGCCAGAAGTGAGGCAGGCAATTGCCGAAGCATCAACAAAACGGACGCCTCGGCGTCCGTTTTTTGCGTTTACGGCGCATGAGCAGTGTTACCGTGGGGTCAGACCCCACGCCAACACTCGCCAAGCTCCCCAAAAAGCTGTATAATCGCCGGTTGCAGTATTTAAACCCTGGCAAGTGAGCGGCAACCGGGTCACGAAGCAAGACCGACCGACGAAGTGCTGTTTGGCTACCTACCTAACCGAGGCATTACCATGCGTAAAGACATTCACCCAGATTACCGCGAAGTTGTTTTCCACGACCTGTCGTGCGATTTCAAATTTGTGACCCGTTCGACCATCAACACCCGCGACAAGATCACCCACGAAGGCAAGGAATATCCGCTCGTGAAGATCGAGGTTTCGGCTGAATCGCACCCGTTCTACACCGGCAAGCACAAGATCGTCGACACCGCAGGTCGCGTCGAGAAGTTCCGCCAGAAATTCGGCGCCGTCGGCTCCAAGACTGCAGTTGCAAACGGCTAAGTTTTTGCCGCGTCAGACCAAAAAAGCAGCCCCGGCTGCTTTTTTTTCGCCGATACTACGACCTACCGAATTTACCGCATCCTGATACCTGATGAAGCCAGTCCGCCTCGCCGCCGCCGCCACCCTCGCCTTGCCGCGCTGGGCCCTGTTTGGGCTGGGCCTGCTGTACATCCTGCCCGGCCTGATCGGGCGCGACCTGTGGAAGGAAGACGCGGCCAGCTTCGGCATCATGTGGAGCATGGCCCAGGGCGGCCTGCACGACTGGCTCGCGCCCAACCTGGCCGGCCTGCCGCTGGCCGACGAAGGCCCGCTGGCGTTCTGGCTGGGTGCGCTGTGCATCAAGCTGTTCGGCTGGCTGATGGGCGGCGCGATGGCCGCGCGCATATCGAACATCGGCATCTTCGTGATCGGCACCATGTCGGTCTGGTATGCCGTGTACCACCTGGGCCGGCGTCCCGAAGCGCAGCCGCTGCGGCTGGCCTTCGGCGGCCAGCCCGAGCCGGGCGACTACGGCCGCACGCTGGCCGACACCGCCATGCTGATCTACCTGGGCTGCCTGGGCCTGTTGATGTTCAGCCACGAAACGCTGGCCGTCACGCTGCAAGGCTCGCTGGTCGCCTATTTCCTGTACCGCGCGGTGCGCTATGTCGAAACCCCGTCGCCGCGCAACGCCGTGCTGATCGGCCTGGCGCTGGGCGCGCTGACGCTCACGCGCGGCTGGCTCACGCCGGTGACCTTGCTGCTGGCGCTGATGCTGTGCAGCCGCTTCCTGGCGCTGCCGGGCGCGCGCACGCTGGCCCACATGGGGCTGGCCGTGGCCTGTGCGGCGCTGGTCGGCGCGCTGTGGATAGTCCCTGCATCGCTGCTGCTACCGCCCGGATCGGCGCCGGTCGCCAGCTGGATGACGTGGAACCTGGCCCAGATCGGGCCGCCCACCTGGCTCGCGCTCAAGACCTTCCTGCGCACCGGAATCTGGTTCTTCTGGCCGGCCTGGCCGTTCGCCGGCTGGGCCATCTACGCCTGGCGGCGCCAGAGCCATTTGCTGCACATCGTGCTGCCGCTCAGCTTCATCGGCGCGCTGACGCTGCTGATCGTGTGCGACCCGCAGCCCGAAAACGGCGACCTGCTCAAGCTGCTGCCGCCGCTGGCGATCATGGCCGCCTTCGGCCTGCCGACCATGAAGCGCGGCGCCATCAATGCCATCGACTGGTTCTCGGTCGTGGTGCTGACCATGTCGGCCGCGATCCTGTGGCTGTTCTGGGTCGCCAAGCTGGTCGGCTGGCCGGCCAAGGCGGCGCGCAATCTGCTGCGCCTGCTGCCCGGCTTCGTGCCCGAATTTAGCTGGCTGCCTTTTATCGTGGCCGCCTGCGCCACCATCGGCTGGATTTTCCTGGTGCAGTGGCGCGTGTCACGCCAGCCCTCGGTGCTGTGGCGCGCGGTGGTGCTGTCCTCGGGCGGCCTGATCCTGTTGTGGGTAATGCTGCTGACGCTGTTCCTGCCGGACGTCAATTACAGTAAGAACTACGCCAGCGTCGCGCGTGAAGTGGCCGCCAAGATCCCGCCGGGCACCGACTGCATTGACACCAACGTGGGCCTGCCGCAGCGCGCCTCGTTCGCCTATTACGGCGCCTTGCCATTCTCCCGGGCCGGCTCGGCGCCGTGCCGGCTGATACTGCTGCAAGACAGCGTCAAGCTCAAGGACGAGCGCGAAAAGATGCTGCCGCACGCTGGCGCGAGCTGGGAACTGCTGTGGGAAGGCCGCCGTCCGTCCGACCGCGACGAGCGCTTCAAGCTGTACCGCCGCCTGCCCTGAGCGAAGCCGGGAACCAGCGCGCCGGATACGGCGTGCCATCCCGGTGCGCATAGCTGGATATGCACGGCGATGGACACCTGGTCGAGTTTGGGTATTTACACTTTCATCGGCAAGATCACCATCTGCAAGCCTTCCAGGTGCAAACGGCGCTGCACGGCCAGCGCGGCCTGGTTGTGCAGCACGCGGGTGAACCAGTTATCGGTCGAGAAAATCAGTTTGCTGGTGAAGAAAATCGAGTTTGGATATTCGCGGTTGATCTCTTCGCACAAGGTCGTCACCTCGTCCACGGCGTCGGTGCCGAAGCTGATGTACGAGGACGACGCCATGCCGTGGCTCTGGCAAAAATCGACGAAGAATTCGAGCGTGTCGGCGGCGTCCTCGCGCATCCGCTCGAGCGCGCCGATGCCGCCATAGGCGTGCGAATCGACGGTGCGCGCGTTGACGAACAAGAAATTCTTGAAGTGGCCGGGGAACATGCGCAGCACCCACAGCAAGGCATGCAAGCCGCCGCCGCGCGACGAACCGACGATGAACACCGCGGTCTGCGCTTCCGGGTTCGGGTCGATCGAACCGGTCACCGGACCGAAAGGCTGGTTGGCGAATACCTCATCGACCGAGTGGATCGCCTCCTTGGTTTCGCGGTAGTGTTTGCGCACCAGCACGCACAGCGCGGCGATGGCGGCGATGATGGCGATCGTGGCCCAGCCGCCCTCCGTGAAGCGCTCGTACAGCAGCACCGCGAGGATGCCGGAACAGATGATGAAGCCGGTCAGCGACAGCAGCAGGCGCCGCACCCAGCTCTGGCCTTCGTCCTTGCGGCTCTGCCACCAGTACAGGCACAGGCCGAACAGCGAAATGGCAAACGTCAGGAACACCGAAATCGAATACAGCACCACCAGCAGCGTGACTTTGCCCTCGGTCCAGAACAGGATCGCCAGCGCCGCAATGCCCATCACCAGGATGCCGTTCTGGGTCACCAGCCGGGTCGACAGGTAGCGGAATTTGTGCGGCACCCAGGAGTCGCCCGCCATGTTCGACAGCACCGCAGGCCCGCCCAGGAAGCCGGTGTTGGCGGCCACGAACAGCAGCCCCGCCTCGAACGCCAGCACCACCACCAGCAGCACCTGGTTGAGCACCGGTCCGCCCAGGCCCATGCTGGCGATGATGACCTTGAAGGTGGATGCGTTGAGCGTCTCGCCGGGCACATGCTGGGCATGCCACAGCAGGTACAGCAAGATGATGCCGGACGCGGTGAAGGCCAGCGACAGCGCCATGTACATCATCGTCACTTTGCCGGTGCGCACGCGCGGCTCGGCCAGCAGGTTGACGTTGTTCGAGACCGCCTCCAGCCCGGTGTAGGTACCGCCGCCCTGCGAGTACGCCAGCAGCAGCATGGCCGCCACCCCGGTCCAGCCGATATTGCCGGCCAGCTCGTGGGTGCTGGCGATCGTGGTGGGAACCAGCTCCGGCAGCGACGACGCGTGCGCCAGGATGCCGTACACGATCAGCACCAGGTGGGTGGCGACGAAGCCGAGGAAGATCGGCAGCAGGATCTTGATCGCTTCCTTCAGGCCGCGCAAGTTCATCACGATCAGCACGCCGATGAAGAAGGCTTCGGCCCACAATTTATAGGGCTGGAAGCCGAGCGGCAGGAACGAGGCCAGCGCGTCGACGCCGGAAGCGATCGAGATCGAGATCGTCAGCACGTAATCGAGCACCAGCGCGCAGCCGGAGATCAGTCCCAGGTAGGGTCCGACCAGCTGGGTCGCGACGCGGTAGCCGCCGCCGCCGGTGGGGAACAGTTCGATGACCTGGTTGTAGGCCAGCGCGATGATGAAGACGGTGACGGCGGTGGCGATCGCCAGGTACAGGCCAAGCTCGTTGTGGCCGCCGAGGGCGCGGAAGGTCTCCTCCGGACCGTAGGCCGACGAGGACAGGCCATCGGCGCCCAAGCCGACCCAAGCCAGGAAGGCGACCAGCGCCATCGAATGGCGCGTTTCGCTCTTCATCGGATCGAGCGCTTTACCGAGCAGGATTTCGCGGATTTTCTTATTATTCATCGTGCGCGCAAGCCATGCAGGCCGGCGGAGTAGCCAAAGTAGACGAGATCATACGCCAGTCCGGGCCCTGCCGCCCGGCTAAGGGCCGCTTCGGCTGTTACATTTGCCCCTCCAAATCGAGGATTACAATTTTCGCGCCGTTACTCTATAATGCGGACCTTGTGCATGAATGCTGTCGTGCTGCCCGGATGGTGGAACTGGTAGACACAGCAGACTCAAAATCTGCCGCTTCGCGGCGTGCCGGTTCGATTCCGGCTCTGGGCACCAGCTATTCGTCGCACAAAGACTCTTGGTATCACTAAACCCGCCCATCTCCCTATGACGGCGGGTTTTTTTATGGCTCAGGACGTCGCGTAACAATCCGTAGTAACTCTGATTTTTGACGGTATTTTTGTCGGTATATCCCAAGAGACTCACTACATATACCGTCAGCGGCACCAAACGCGAACTCCGTGAGCCACTCTTGTGCTTGCCGCGCGCAACTCTTCCCCAATGAATTCAATACGTCCAGTGGCGCAGTCGCTGGTGATATATTGCAACAAGGGCGCGACGCCGCTTTTGGCTGCAAATTACTGCGCCAGACAACAAAGTAGATCACTTCCGGAACTCTATGTGGCCATTCAATAAAAATCCAAAGCCGATAGCCCAAGCAGTGCCCCCTGGCGAGATTTCGTATAGCCAGTTGGACATTACGGCGAACTTTGGCGATAACGTTCATCTGAAGCCAGAAGATTGGATTGAAACAAATCCGTTGAACAAGACGACTCCGAGTGGACGAGGCTTGCCGCCACTTGACGCGAACGACGAGACTGTTTATGCGATGGCGTCACGCCTCTCAACGCTTAGAGAATCTATTGCAATTCCGGACGACGGTGTCTACTGCCCCGTCTGCCATATTGCAAATATCGAGCTCTCAAGGTTACGCACGCCCTGTCCGAAGTGCGGTAGAGCATTGCTGAAGTTTGGCTGGGATTGATATAACGTTGACTTACCATTTGGGTTGGGCGTTCATGGACGCACAAACACGCGCGCCTTCACAGGTCCGCTCTACGTTCACAGGCGGCATAGTAAATACCGCTAAGTGCGCCTAACGAAACGAACACGACTAGCGGGAAGAGAGAAAAGCCGCGCTCCGGCAGGTCTTCAAAACTAAATGGTGGGGTGCGAAGTATCAGTGCCGGAAGCGCAACCGCTGCTGCTCCAACCAGCGCGGACAGTACTAACGATGACGAGCGAAACGTCTCGGTCACATACAGCGCGGGCATGGCGAAGATCAGATTCAAGGCGGTCGAGGCCACGAACCCGGAGAAACCCAGTTGTTCGGTGCCAGGGACACCAAGCGTCTGGCAACCGAGCAACATGCCAGCCGCCACGGCGGGAGCAAAACATGGCGCTAACCAGAGAAAACTAAGAGAGTTACGAGTCTTCACACATGCCCAAAAAAGTGCTGAAATCGTCACCGCGCTTGAACGGGCATGGATGTCAAAGCCTGCCGTCACATACGAACTCATCAGCATGGCAGTTCCGCCACTCATGGCCGGATTGAACTTGCGCAGCGCGCCTATATGTTTACGCTTGATTGCATTTCTCTGGCATTGCCACCAGCACCAAAGGGACTGCAATTGAACCTATCAGGGCGACTAACATTGCCCAGATTGTAGTTGATTTGGCACACAGCGATCGGCGCGCCCCGCCCCCCCGAATGCGAAAACTTGTCGGAATTCTTTACACTCACCAACATTGTCATGCCCTCTGGCGCGCCAAGCCATTGTTTACGCTAAATATTATCCAAGTGGAACAAAAATTGCTTTATATCAAAATTCGGATTTCAAATTTCTTTAAGGTACCAAAAAATGCGCCTGGCCAAAAAAACAGTAGCTACCCTCTTCGCTGGCGTCGTCATCGGTGTCCTGGCAACTCCAGCTCAAGCGAGCTTGATCGGCCTGTATACCTACAACAACGCCACCGACCTCGGCGCTGATAGCAGCGGCAACGGCAATAACCTGGTGGCCGGCTGGGATAACCCAACAGGCATCGCCGGCAAATTCGGTGGCGGTTTGAACTTGGCTGGCAACAGCGCGCTGGTGTCGTCGAGCGGCACCTTGGTCGGTCTTCCCACAGGCAACTCGTCATACACCATCGCCTCATGGATCAATCCCACCACCGCTGGTGGCAACAACGCTGGTGGTATTGTTGGTTGGGGCAACTACGGCACGCAAAACGAAGTCGTCGCGTTCCGCATGAATGGGAACACCCAACTGCACAATTACTGGTGGGACAACGACCTCACCGCCGATGCGGGCATCGACATGACCATCGGTTCGGGTAACGCTGGCTGGCATTTCGTGGCCGCAACGTATGACGCCCAAAGTGGCGTCAACGACATTTACGTCGACGGCGTGCTGCGTTCCACCCGTGTCGGTACCGGTCTTGATGCCGTTGGCTGAGTATGGTCACTCAAGCTGATGGGTATCGGCGCCGTTTTGATCACGTAGCGCGATGGGCGATGGGGTGACCCCGGCAAGGAACTTGAACAAACGCTCCTATTGGGGGAGTCTTAGGTTTCCTACGACTTCAGACTG
>JANYGW010000068.1 GCA_025359245.1 Massilia sp. | reverse complement strand
GGGGCCCCATACTGACCACGCTCAGTATGGGGCCCCGCTTTCGCGAGGACGACGTTGGCTTATTTTTTGGACTTTGTTGAGGGCGTGAATTCTGCGAGGTCGCACTTCACCACATCTTGCCCTACACCTGGATCGCGTCGCGCAGCCAGTCGATCGCCTCGCCGTCGATGGCCACCACGTCGATGCGGCAGGGCGGCACGCGCGGGAAGCGCAGCAAGTAGGTTTGGGCGGCGCGCACCACGCGTCGGATCTTGGCCGGCGTGATGCTGGCGGCGGCGCCGCCATGGGTGCTGCCGCCGCGCTGGCGCACTTCGACGAACACCAGCGCCTCGCCATCGCGCAGGATCAAGTCGATTTCACCGCATTTGCAGCTGAAGTTCGCTTCGACCAGCGTCAGGCCGTGCCGGGCCAGGTACTGCAGCGCGCGCTGTTCCCCGGCCTGGCCCTGGCGCTGCTTTCCGCTGAGCCGGGCCGGCCACATGTCAGCGCCGCTGTTCGACCAGCTTGAAGGCGCCGCCCTGGTACACCGCGCCCGGCAGCACCCGCTCGAAGCGCATCCCCGCCGCGCCGACATCGACCGCCAGGCGCCCGGTGACGCCGTCCATCTTGAACGGCGCATTCGGCTTCAGGGCCAGCTGGCGCGTGACGCGGAAGGCGTCGATGCCGAGCGCATACAGGCGGTCCAGGTCGAGCGTGCGGCTGGTGCCCGGCCAGCGCGGGTAGGCCATCACGGCCGCATGGTCGCGCTGGACTTCCCATGGCATGTCGAGCAGGCGCATGCCGTCCAGGTCGACCAGCGCCGACGCCTGGTCGGTGCCCGGGTTGACCGAGGAAGTGCCGTAGGCCGGCAGATCGGGGCCGATGAACGAGCGCACCTGGCGCAACTGGTCGCCATCGAGCGCGGCGAAGATCAGCGCCGGCTGGTCGCTGTCGACCTTGAGTTTGAGCTGGTTGATGGCCGGCTCGTTCAGGTAGCCGTTGGTGGCGGCCAGTTCCATCAACTGCGCCTGGTTGCCCAGCTGCTTCCACTGGGCGGCAAAGGCGCCGGCGATGCGGCGCTGCCACGGATTGGTGCCCGATACGATCATCGCCGATGCGCCCGGATGTTCGGCGGCTGCCCACTGGGCTACCTGGCGCGCTTCGTCCTCGATCGACAGGCCGATCACCAGCATGTTGGGCGGTAGCGCGGCGTCGGCGCGGCCATCGGGGTGGTTCAGGGCGATCGTCGGTTTCGACACCGCGCCGCTGCCGGCGATGGCCGACACCGAGGAGCGCGGCAGCGGGCCGACGATGAAGTCATTGTTCTTGACGGCGGCCATGTAGGCGTCGAGCGCCTCGTCGGCGCTGTCGCCGGTCTCGATCAGGTTGACGACGAAGCCGGCCCGGTCGCGCTCGAAGGCGGCCATGAAGCCGGCGCGCAGCGCGTCGGACGCCGGGCCGAGCGCCTCGGAGCGCATCGGCAGCAGCAGGCCGATGCGGATAGGCGCGGGGCCTGCCGGGATGGCGGCGGCCCCGGTGTCGGGCCGGCCGACCGGCGCGGTGAGCACGACGGCCGGTTGCGCGGCGGCTTCGGCGGCGCGCGGGTGCGGGGCCTCGCTACTTGTGTTTGGCTGCATAGGCGCGCACAATCCGCCCGAAGCGTCGCGCGGAGTGCTGCAGGCGCCCAGCAGGGCAAGCGCCGCGGTGGCAAGCAGGCCGTGTAGAATTTTTCTTAGCATTACATCCCCAAATGACAGAAATTCAGTCCAGTCCCATCGCTCAGCTGCCCGTCATGGGCGAGGCAGCACAGCAGTCCTATCCTACCGCAACCCTGTACATTGTGGCCACTCCGATCGGCAACGTGACCGACATCAGCGTGCGCGCACTGCACATCCTGGGCATGGTCGATGCGGTGGCCTGCGAGGATACCCGCAACACCGGCAATTTGCTGACCCGCTTCGGCTTGTCGCGCCCGATGATTTCCGCGCACCAGCACAATGAGCGCGAAGTGGCCGACAAGATCATCGTCCGCCTGCTGGCCGGCGAACGCATCGCGCTGGTGTCGGACGCCGGTACGCCGGGCGTGTCCGATCCGGGCGCGCGCATTGTCGATGCGGTGCGTGCGGCGGGCTTGCGGGTGGTGCCGGTGCCGGGCGCGTCGGCGGCGGTGACGGCGCTGTCGGCCAGCGGCCTGGTGAACGACCAGTTCTATTTCATCGGCTTTTTGCCGGCCAAGGCCAGGCAGCGCGAGACCGCCCTGCTGCAATTGCTGACGGTGAGCGCGACGCTGGTGTTTTACGAAGCGCCGCACCGCATCCTCGATTGCGTCGAAGCGCTGGTCGGCGTGTTCCAGCCGGAGCGCCAGGTGGTGTTCGCGCGCGAGCTGACCAAACTGTTCGAAGAAATTCACCGCTGCCCGCTGTCGGAGGCGCTGGCCTGGGTCAAGGCCGATGCGCACCGTGAAAAAGGCGAGTACGTGGTGCTGCTCGAAGGCGCCGCTAGCGGCGGCGATGCCGAGGCGGCCGACGCCGAGCGCATCCTCAACATCCTGCTGGCCGAATGCTCGGTCAAGCAGGCGGCCAACCTGACCGCGCAGATCACGGGACGCAAGAAAAACGCGCTGTATGAGCGCGCGCTGGAGATCAAGGGCGCGCAGGACTGAGAAAAAAATCCGCCAGCCCTTGACCGAAGCGGCGCCAGCCGTTATGATTCTGGTCCTCGGAGTGTGGCGCAGTCCGGTAGCGCACCTGGTTTGGGACCAGGGGGTCCAAGGTTCGAATCCTTGTACTCCGACCAGTATTTCTTATGCAGGCTGACAATGCCGTTCCCGTCAGCCTGTCATATCCCTCCCGCTTTTCCTGCAGCACCCCCCCCCCTTCATTTTGTATCGCCTGGCGCTTTCCATCCGGAACTTGATCCGCCCGTACTTCCGATTTTCCAATCAGAAATAACATTCCTCCTGTCATCACCCGACACAGGCGAGGAATACATGACTACTCAAGTAAAATTCATCATCCTGGCAGTGTTGTGTGTTTGCTCGGGCGACGCGGCGGCAATCAACCTGGTCCAGAATCCCGGCTTCGAACAAGGCGTGGCCGGCTGGCACTACGACCGTTTCGCGATCGGGCCCAATCCCCTGTGGGCCCATAGCGCCCCCGGCATGGCCCGGTTGACGCTGTGCGCGACCGAGTCTTGCCTCGACACCACGAATCATGGCGCCTTCCTCAGCCAGCAGCTGGCCACCACGGCGGGACAAGCCTACGAGCTCAGTTTCTGGGTCAGAAGTTTTACCGGAGCGAGCCGGCTGTCGGTCTTCTGGGATGGCGGACTGCTGAGCGAAACAGGGACGCCCGATGGCCCGATGCTGCAGTACAGCTTCAGCGGCCTGGTCGCCAGCGCCAACGCGACCATGCTGGAAGTACACGGCTACAACAGCCTGAACGAGCACATGTCGTTTGACGATTTCAGCGTGGTGCCAAGCATACGATCGCTGGCCCCGGCGCCCGCGCTGGAAGTCGCCGAGCCGGGCGCGTTCGCGCTGTTGCTGGCCGCCGTGGGCGCGCTGGTGCATACCAGGCGCCGCAAGCACTGAGTTGAAAAAACCAGCAGTCCGCTACCTGCGCTTCATCGAGGCAGGCTGAATTCAGTGCGGTTCAAAAATCGACAGCGACCCACAAGAGCGCGCTATTCGGATGGCCGGTATCGCCCCGAACCGGACATACGTTCATGAAAGACGAAAGTTGGTAGTTTAGGTCATGCCCTTATACACAAGTCAGTCGTCCTCCTCGCGTAGCGCCTTCAACGTTTGAGCCGCAGTCATCACTTGGTCCAGTCCACGCCAGATTGTCTTGACGCCTGGTTCGCCGTCGCTCTTGCGGCCCAAGAAGCCGCCC
>JANYGW010000061.1 GCA_025359245.1 Massilia sp. | reverse complement strand
TGCGCGTTGTTGTACACGGCCGTGGTGTTGGTCAGCGCGGCCGTGGTGTCGCCGGCCACCAGGCCGGTGAAGCTGAAGCTCGGCGTCAGGCCGGATGCGGTGGTGCCGTCGTAGACCTTGGTCACGCCGACGTTGGTCAGCGTCGACGTCAGCAGGGCCGGCGTGATCGATGCCGCGGCGCTCTTGCTCGGCGCGTCGAGTGCATAGTCGCCGATCGCCGAGGAGTTGCTGCCCGTGATCGCGCTGATCGCCAGGCCGCTGGTGGTGACCTGGGTGGCGCCGACCACGTGCGCATTGTTATACAGCGAGCCGGTGTTGGTCAGCGTGGCGGCCGTGTCGCCGGCGGCAAAGCCGGTGACGTTGAAAGTCGGCGTAAAGCCAGCCGGCGCCGCCGTGGTGCCGTCGTAAGTTTTGGTGATGCCGGCGTTGGTCAGCGTCGACGTCAGCGTGGCCGGGGTGATCGTGGCCGCCATCGGCGCTTGCACGACGAAGGTGTAGTTGGCCGCATCGGCGCCCGCCAGCGACTGGTTGCCGAAGGTGACGGTGGTCGCGCCGGCGACGTGGGCATTGTTATAGGTGCCGGTAGCGGCGCCGGCGATCGAGAGCACGTCGCCGGTGTAGGATTTGCCATCGGCGCTGTTGCCGACGCCGACGTTTTCAGACGTCAGCGCGCCGGCGCCGAGCACGGTCGCGGTGGTGGTGGCGTCGTAGGGCCGGCTGGCGGCCACGGACAGGCCCGACATGTTCAGCGTTTTCGGGGCGACCACCAGGTTGCCGCCGGTCTGGGTGACGGTGTAGCCAAGCTGGTCGACCGCGCCGGTGACGGTGGTGGCGCTGATGCCGACGGTGCGCAGTCCGGAGCCGGACGTGGTTGGCGCGGCGAGGTTCAGCGTTGCCTGGGTCGACAGGGCCTGGCCCAGCGTATCGCCGTTGACCAGCCCGGTGACCACGGCGGCGCTCGGGTCGGCGCCGCCGTACACGATGCTCAGGTTGCCGTTGAAGGCCAGCGTCGGCGATTCGCGATAAATGGCGTAGGTGCCGGCGCCGATGGCGGCGCTGTAGTTGGTGGCGCTTTCGTCGCTGCCGTAGCGGAAGCGGCCGCTGTTCGATCCGATCAGGGTGGTCAGGCCGCTGCTGCCGGCCACGGTGCCGGTGTACAGCGTGGCGCGCCCGCCCGCGCCGAAGCTCAGGGTGCCGCCGGCCACCGAGATGTCGCCGCCGAAGGCAGCACCGGCAGCCTGGTTGGCGCCGGCATTGATAACGATCGCGCTGGCGCCGGCATTGGTGGTGCTCAGCGCGCCGTTGAGCGTCACATCGGAGTTCGACAGCAGGTTGATGGTGCCGGCGCCGCTGTTGATATTGCCGGTCTGGATCACGCTGCTTGCCTGCATGGTGACGTTGCCGCCGCCGGTCGTGATGCTGTTCGCATTGAGCACCGTATTGGCGCGGCTGGCGCCACCGGCGAATCCGGCGACATGCAAGGCGCCGCCGGCCAGCGAAATCGGCGCGTTGATGCCGATATTGCCGTTGCCATGCAGGTTCAGCGCGCCGCTGCCGGCGTTCGTGATGCCGGCGTTGACGGTAATGGCGCCCTGCGCCGCGAGGGTCAGGCTGTTGGCCTTGTTGTAGCTGAGCGCGGACGCGACCGAGATATTGCCGTTGCCGCTGCCTGACGAGGTGGTGTCGATCGTGACGTTATTCGTGGTCAGCGCGGTGATGATGTCGGCCACCGCGACGGTCGAGCTGCTGCTGGTTGGGGACGCGAAGGTGCCGGCGCCGTTGTCGGCCAGGCTGCCGGCGGCCGCGCCGATGGTGATGTCGTTCGGGTCCAGCAGCAGGGTGCCGGTCTTGCCTGCGGCGGCGCTGGTGTCGACCTTGCCGCTGAAGGCCAGCGTCTGCTTGCCCGACGTTTCGACAAAGCCGCCGTCGCCGCCGGCCGCACCGCCCTTGGCCGACACGCTGCCGGCATAGGTGGTGTGCTGGTCCGACCAGACCGCGACCTTGCCGCCGTCGCCTTTGGCGGTGGCGTCGGCGTTGATGTGCGCGTCCTTGTCGACGTAGGTCATGCTGGCGTTGCGCTCGGCGCCGGCGCCATGGAAATTGCCCCCGACCAGAGCCTGGCCGCCGCCGCTGGCGCCCGACACATCGATGTTGGCGCCGGCATTGAGCGCGATCTTGTCGCCCAGTACCTTGACGCTGCCGCCGGAGGTGCCGGCGGCCTGCCCGGCCGCGGCCAGTGTGCCGCTCACCTGGGTGACGCCGGCAGTGCCGCCGTCGATGACGATTTCGCCGTTCCGGCTTTGCAGCGAACTGGCGCGCACCACGCCGCTGGTATTGATGACGGTGTCGAGCACCGCGTTGGCCGAGCGCGCCGTCATGAAGACCTTGCCGCCATCGGCGCTCACGCTGCCCGAATTGCGCACGGCCGCATCGGCGGCGGCGGCGTCGACGCTCAGGCTGACCAGCTCATTGCCGGCCAGGTCCATCCGCATCCGGCCGCCGGCCGCCAGCGCGGTGGTGCCGCCCGGCGTGGCGATACTGCCCGCATTGCCCACTTGCGGCGCGCTCAGCACCACATAGCTGCCGCGCAGCTGGCCGTCGTTGACGACGCTGCCGGCGTTGGCGCCGGCGTTGAACACGTATTTTCCGGCCGAGAAATTGGCGTTGCTGATGTCCATGCTGGTGGCCACCAGGCCGCCCACGTCGACCTTGGCGCTGGGCGCGAAATACACGCCGGCGTTATTGACCAGGAATACCTGGCCGTTGGCCTGCAGCGAGCCGTAGATGCGCGACGGATCGGCGCCGATGATGCGGTTCAGCGCCACCGAACTGGCATTTGGCTGGATGAACCTGACCATCTCGCCGGCGCCGATCGAAAAACTTTGCCAGTTGATGATGGTCGACTGCGTGCTCTGGTTGATCAGCGTGCTGGTGGCGCTGGCCTTGGTGACCTTGGCGACGCCGGCGACCACTTCGGCCCCGGTCGGCGCGGCGTGCACGAAGCTGGGCACGAACTGGCTGAGCATGGCCACCAGCATCAGGCTGATGCTGCGGCGCCGCTGCGGCCAGTAAGTGACGCTCAGTTTGCGCGACAGTTTGAAGATGACCGGCTTGAGCGAGGTGCGCACGAAGCGGGTGAAACGGCGTGACTGCTTGCTGGCAGTGGACTGGCTGGTGTGGGCGGCGTTGAGCATGGTCATTCCTTCAGGAGCAGACAGAATTAGCGAGACGCTGCAGGAGAGCCGATGGGCTGGACCTGCGAAGGCACTTGGTCGAACAGTCGTTCAAAAGCCATAGCCGGCCATGATCCAGGCGCGCGTACCGCTGCTGCCCGGCTGGTCGCCCAGGGTCGGCTTGGCCAGCGCCAGTCTGAGCATCAGGCCGCCGCCACAATCGGCATTCAGGCCGACCCCGAGGCCGGCGATGGTGCGGGTCGTAAAGCCGCTGTAGGCCGGCGGCGTGGTGTGGTTGATCTTGGCGTGGCCGGAGTCGTAGAAGCCGATGCCGGCCACGCTGCAGCTGGCAAACTGCAGCGCCGGCAGCGCGTACTGCAGTTCCAGCGTCACCGCATAGCCCTGGTCGCCGACCACTTCGCCGAGCGGGAAGGCGCGCACGCTGGTTGGCCCGCCGAGCGCGAATTTCTCGGCCCCGGGCAGGTTCTTGTTGGCGCCCTGCGCGCTCAGGCTGACCAGCGCCTGCAGGCCGTCGCCGATCTGGTGCATGCGGCGCGCGGTCAGCATGGTCTTGGTGTACGAACCGGCCGCATGCAAGCCGAAGGTGGGCGACTCGTCGTTGGCCTGGCGCAGCGGATCGTCGAAGGTCAGCTTGCCGTAGCCGAGGCTGAGGCTGAACTGGTTGGCGCTGACCGGGCTGTCGCGCCAGTCGCCATTGAGCGAGAACGTGGTCGCGTGCAGCGACGAGGTTTCCGCGGTGCCCAGCGCTTCGATTTCGTCCTTCAGTTTTTTGCGTTCGATCACCACTTGCGCGAGCAGGTTCAGATCCTTGCTGCGCACCAGCGGATGGCTGGCGTTGAGCGAAGCGACGTTGGCCACGCCGGTCGGATTGAGGGCGGCGAATTCCTCGCCCAGCTGGTAGTTCAGGCGCGCCAGGCTGGCGCCGACCCGGGTGCCGTAGGGACCGACCGGCACGGTGTAGCTGGCGCGCCCGAAGGCATTGCCGTGCGCGTTGGCGACGAAGGCGCGCAAGGACAACTGATCGCCGATGCCGTAAGGATTGTTCACGTCCACTTCGCCGGTCAGGCGCGTGCGGCCGGTGGCGTGGGTGCCGTAATTGTCGAGCTCTGCGCGCCCGCTGATGACGCCCAGCGCCGGGTCGGTGTCGATGGTGATCGCCACATTCGCGGTGCCGACCGTGCTGCCCGGCTCGACGACGGACTTGGCGGTCACGCGCGGCACGTCGCGCAGCAGCAGCAGCGGATGTTCGATGCCGCTGTCGGAGATCAGGTCGCCGCTGTGCAGGTAGGCGTGGGCGACCGCTTCGGCCTGGGCCGCGCTGATCGGGGCGCCGCCGGCGACATTGACGCTGACCTTGTCGATGCGGCCTTCGAGGATCGCGATTTCGACCACGCCATCCTTGGTTCCCTGGGGCGGCACGAAGGCGCGCGCCAGGAACCAGCCCTTGGCGCGGTACAGGATCTGCACTTCCTCGGCGGCGCGGTTGATCTGGTCGATCGTCAGCGCGCGGCCTGGGAAATTCTTGAGCAGGGAGGCCAGTTCGGCGCTGCTGACGGCGGTGTTGCCGGTGAAGCGGAATTCATTCACCTGTACCGTCAGTTCAGTGGGGGCCGTGGTGTTCGGCGCCGTTTGCGCGAGTGCCGCGCCGGCGGTGAGGATGGCGCCGCAACCGAGTAGCGAGATAAGGTGACTTACCTTAGAAATTGTCATTTTCGGCTTTCCCAGTCGATAAATTAAAGCAATGCTGGCAAAAATGCATCAATCGTTTGGCGATGCCAAAACCTACATCCGAAAGATGTAATTCGCTGAGCGCAAGAGGAAATGATAACGTTGAGAAATGTCAATCTATCGCTAATTAACGCGAAAAGATATGCTGGGAGAAAATATTTACAACTGTTGTTTCGCGAGCCTATGCGGACAACATGTTCGGCGTAGAATAATGTACGCAAAAAATAGTTTGTTGCCAAAATGTTCTCATGGCAACGCGCGTGCTACGCTGCCCGGTATTGCCAACGACTGCCGAGTACGCCCATGACCACGCCGGACAATACCTTCCACGCCACCATCAATCCGCTGATCAAACCCTTCCTGGTGGTGCAGATCGGTTTCGCCATGGTCGTGACGATCATCGGCATTCCGCTGGCCATCGTGTGGTTCCTCGGCCTGGGCCGCTGGTGGGCGCAGCACTATTACGACAAGCTCGAATGCCAGCTCAGCGACAAGACGCTGCGCTACCGCAAGGGCATCCTGGTCCAGGTCGAGAAAACCATCCCGCTCGAAAACATCCAGGACGTGACCTTCATCGAAGGCCCGATCCTGCGCCACTTCCACCTCAGCACCCTCAAGTTCGAAACGGCCGGCAGCAGTGCGGGCCAGGCCAGCGACATGCACCTGACCGGCATCGTCGACGCGCACGATTTCCGCAACCGCATCCTGGCCGCGCGCGACGCGCTGAAACAGCAGCAGCGCGGCACGGCGCCGGGCGCATCGGACCAGCAGCTGGCCGCGCTGCGCGGCATAGAAAGCAAGCTCGACGCCATCATCGCGCTGATGCAGAAGTAGCCGGTTGTTGTAAAAACGGGTATGCGCGATACCGCACGGAAACCGCAAGCGCGCCGGGCTATCCTGTTTGTATCGAACAGGAGCTCACATGCAACAACTTATGATTACCTTCATGGCAGTGACCGGGATGATTGCCCCGGTCGCGACACGCAAACTGGAACGCCTGATGCTGGCGCTGTACCAGGCCGACCGCCTTGCAGCCCAGGCCGTCACCAGCGTGGCCGCCGTCCAGCGCGGCGCCCGCGTCGCGCGCACGGCGCCGGCCGCCGTGATCCGCAGCCTGCATGTTGCGCCCGCTGTTTTCTGGCGTGACAGGGATGTCGACATACCGCGCCACCTGACGCGCAATAGCAGCACTGAACACCAGAAAGCCCGGCTCGCCGGGCTTTCGTGCATTCAGGGGCGAGAATAAGCGCGATACCGCACGGAAATATTGGCAGCCCTGATCTATGCTCCTTCTCATCGCACAGGAGATTGATATGCAACTATATTTGATGGCAGTGGTGGTGATCGTGGTGCTGGTCTTGCCGTTCGCGCTGGCCCCGCTGCGCCGCGCGCTGATCACCCCGCACCTGCTCGACCTGTTCAAGCGCATCCTGCCCAGCATGTCCGAGACCGAGCGCGACGCGCTCGAAGCGGGCACCACCTGGTGGGATGCCGACCTGTTTTCGGGCAAGCCCGACTGGCCCAAGCTGCTGGCCTTGCGCGCACCGCAGCTGAGCGCGGAAGAACGCCACTTCCTCGACCACGAGGTCGCGCGCCTGTGCGAACTGGTCAATGACTGGGAAATCCAGCGCGCCCAGGATCTGCCGCAGCTGGCCTGGGACTACATGAAGCAGCAGGGCTTCCTCGGCATGATCATTCCCAAGCAATACGGCGGCAAGCAATTCTCCGCCTACATGCATTCGCAGGTCGTGATGAAGCTGTCGTCGCGCTGCTCGGCGCTGGCGGTCACGGTGATGGTGCCCAATTCGCTGGGGCCGGCCGAGCTGCTGCTGCACTACGGCACCGACGCGCAGAAAGACTACTATTTGCCGCGCCTGGCGGCCGGCCTCGAAATCCCCTGCTTCGCGCTCACCAGTCCGTACGCCGGCTCCGATGCGGCCGCCATCCCGGATACCGGCGTGGTCTGCATGGGCATGCACGAAGGGCGCGAGACGCTCGGCTTGCGCGTCACCTGGAACAAGCGCTACATCACGCTGGCGCCGGTGGCGACCCTGCTCGGCCTGGCGTTCCAGACCACCGATCCGCAGCACTTGCTGTCCGCGGACGAGGCGCCCGGCATCAGCTGCGCCTTGATCCCGACCACCCACGAGGGCGTGCGCATCGGCCGCCGCCACCGTCCCTTGAGCGCGGTGTTCCAGAACGGACCGACGTCGGGCGAGGATGTGTTCATTCCGATCGACTGGGTCATCGGCGGGCGCGCGCAAGTGGGCAAGGGCTGGCGCATGCTGATGGAATGCCTGGCGGCCGGGCGCGCCATTTCGCTGCCGTCCTCCAGCGTCGGCATGGCCAAGATGGCGGTGCGCGGCACCAGCGCCTATGCCGCCGTGCGGCGCCAGTTCAACACGCCGGTCGGCAAGTTCGAAGGCGTGCAGGAAGCGCTCGCGCGCATGGGCGCCAACCTGTACCTGATGGATGCGGCGCGCACGCTGTCGGCCCTGGCGGTCGACCTGGGCGAGAAGCCGGCCGTCATCTCGGCCATCGTCAAATACCACGTCACCGAGCGCGGACGCACGCTGGTCAGCGATGGCATGGACATCCTCGGCGGCAAGGGCATCTGCATCGGACCGAACAATTTCCTGGCCAGCGCCTACCAGCAAGTGCCGATCGCGATCACGGTCGAAGGCGCCAATATCCTCACCCGCAGCCTGATCATTTTCGGCCAGGGCGCGATCCGCGCCCACCCTTACGTGCTCAAGGAAATGGCCGCCGTCAAGGAAGCCGACCGCAGCAAGGCCGTGCGCGATTTCGACCAAGCCTTTTTCGGCCACCTCGGCTTCGTGTTTGGCAACATGGTGCGCGCCAAATGGTATGGCCTCGGCGGCGCCCGGCTGGCCGCCGTGCCCAAGAGCAGCGCGCCCGAACTGGCGCCGTACTACCGCGCCGTCACCCGCTTGTCGACCGTGTTCGCGGTGATGACCGACATGTCGATGTTCGTGCTCGGCGGCACGCTCAAGCGGCGCGAACGGATTTCGGCGCGGCTGGGCGACGTGCTGTCGCAACTGTACCTGGCCTCGGCCGTGCTGAAGCGCTACGAGGACGAGGGCCGCGCGCCGGCCGACCTGGCTTACGCGCACTGGTCGCTGCAGGACGCGCTGGTCAAGGCGCAGGACGGTTTGTACGGCGTGCTAGCCAATTTTCCAAACCGCGTGCTGGCGACCTTGCTGCGCTGGGGGATGTTTCCTTTCGGCCGGCCGCACCGGCCGCCGTCCGACGCGCTCGGCAGCGAAGTCGCGCACGCGATGCAAACCGGCGGGGCCGACCGCGAGCGCCTGCTGGCCGACTGTTTCGTGGCGCAAGAAGACAGCGATCCGGTCGCCTGCGCCGAACGCGCGCTGGCGCTGTTGCCGACAGTCGAAGCCATCGAGAAACGCTTGAAAGAGTCGCAGCCGCGCATGCCGCAGCACATCCCCGCGATCCGCCAATGGGTCGCCGCCGCCGCGGCCGCCGGCGCCATCGACAGCGGGGAACAACAAACCTTGCTGGAGTTTGCACGCCTGACCGATGCCCTGGTCCAGGTCGACGATTTTGCAGCCGACTATGCCGCCAGCCGGCGCATGGACGCGCAACTTCCGTAGGCTAGCGGGATTGGCGCGGTGCGTGCTTGTTCGCGTCGTCGGCATCAATGGCCGCGACCTTGGCCACGGTCGATACCGGCGGCACGGTCCTGACCGGCGGCGCGGCCAGTTCCGGCCTGCCGTTCAAAGCCGCGAACGGGCCGGTATTGAGGTTGTACGCGGCGATCGCTGCAGCAATGCTCGGATCGCGCGCAATCTGCTGGGCCCGGTCCGGCTGCAGCGGCGCCGGCGCGACCGGCGCGATCACGTCATCGGCCACTGCCACTGGCGCGGCCGGTTGGGGCGCGCCGGCGCTGTCCAGCGCGAGCGGCGCCAGCAAGGGTGCCGATAGGTCCGGCGGCGCCGCGGCAAAGCCCGGCGCCGGGCGCCGCTGCTGCGCCAGGTCGTCGGTGCGCAGCTGATCGGCCCTTGCCGCCGCTTGCGCATCGATGGCGGCGCGCCCCTGCACACGCAAATCCTGCGCCTGGTCATCTGCGGCAATGGATGCGGTCCTGGCGGCCAGCGCCTGCGCGGCAAGCGCCTGGTTGACGACCGATGCGATCGCGGGATCGATCGCCAGCGTGGCGCTGGCCGGCGCGGCCAGCACGGCGCCATTGACTGGCGCGACGGCGGCGTCGCCCGCGGTCACGGCCGCACTGTCCGGCGGCAAGGTCAGGAATTGCGCCTCGCTGACGAAGACCTCGTCGGGCGCGGACAGCGCCGGCGCGGTGTTGACATCCTGCACGGCAGCCGGGCGTGGCGCACTGTCGCTCAACAATTGCTGCAGAACGATATCGTCATGATTCGGCACGCCCGCGACGCTCGGGGCTGGCGCGGCGACGGCTTGCGGCGCGGCCGGCTGGGCAGGCACCGCAGCGGCAGCCGGCGGCGCGGCATCGGGCACGACGCCGGCCAGCGTGGCGAACGCCTGCGCGGCCTGGCTCAGCAGTGCTGTGGTGGCCGTCGGGCTGTCGTTGAGCGCGGCCTGCAGCACGGGCTGGTCGACGCTGAAGGTCGCCGTTTGGTCCGGCGTCGCCGCCGGCACCAGGTTCAGGCCGATCGCCGCCAGGCTCTCTGGCGTGGCCGGCGTCGCTGGGGCGCTGCCATCGGCCGGGACCGTTTGCGCGCCAAACTGTTGGGAAAACAGCGAGGCGAACGATTGGTCTGTTGCGCCGCTGCTGCTGTCGATGCCGTTTGCCTGCAGTTGCGTGAAGGCGTCCGCCAGCGTCAGCGCGGCGGCCGCGACGGCATCCGGATCCGGCACGCCGCCGGCCTGGACCGCGGCCGTTTGCAGCGCGAGGATTTTTTTCTGGAACAGCGACGCCGCCGACAGGAAGCGCCCCAGCGGCGACAAGTCGACCGTGGTCGGCGACTCGGTCAGCGGCGACGCGCCCAGTGCTTGTTCGATTGCCAAGGTGTCGATGGCGGTGACGGCATTGATGCCCGATGTGCCGGCGAGCGGCTGAGAAGAAACCAGTGGGATGTCCATGGCGAAGCCTTCCGAATAGGTCGATTCTACACCCGCGATGTTGCACTGTCGCACGCGCCTTGTCCGTGCGGCGGCGCACACGAAGTAGTTGCGCTGCTGCAAACAAAAGCATAGCCTGTGGGCATGTCCCTGCCGACCTGCCCCAAGTGCGCCTACCAGCGCCTGCCGACAGATGCCCACGTCCACGCAGGCATCTGCCCGGCGTGCGGCATCGCCTATCAGAAATTCCTGGACCGGCAACGCGACAGCGGCGCGACCAGGGATGCGCCGCTCGCGTTCGACGTGGTGCGCGCGCCGATGGACGTGCTCAAGGCCCGCCTGCTCGAATCGCCGCCCCAGGTCGATGCGGTCGCTTTCTGGGCCCGCGCCGGCGCCTGGTGCGGCTTCGCGCTGTGGGCCATCGGATTCACCGTGCATGGCATCGACTGGGAATGGATCGGCGGCTCCTTCCTGCACAACATCATCCTGCCTTTCCATGAATTCGGCCACGTGCTGTTCATGCCATTCGGGCGCTTCATGACGATCCTCGGCGGCAGCCTGTTCCAGGTGCTGATGCCGCTCGGCCTGGCGTGCGCGTTCATCCTCAAGCAGCGCGATACCTTCGGCGCTTCGGCCACGCTGTGGTGGGCCGGCCAGAGCCTGGTCGACCTGTCGCCGTATATCGCCGACGCCGTCAACCGCAACTTGCCGCTGGTCGGCGGCGCCGGTGAAGATGCGCATGACTGGGGCAACCTGCTGACGATGATGCACTTGCTCGGGCATACCCAGGCGATCGCGCGCACCTGTTTCGTGCTGGGCGTGCTGGTGATGGCGGCCGCGCTGGCCTGGGGTGTCTTGCTGTTGCGCCTGCAATACGCGAAAATGCAAAGCCCTGCCACCGCCATTCAATGAAAGCCTTATGTCTCTGCCCGCAGACCCTGCCGCACCGAACGATTTCGATTTCATCATTGGCGACTGGCGCGTCCGGCACCGGCGCCTGAACGCGCGCCTGTCCGGCTGCACCGACTGGACCGAATTCGAGGGCCTGTCGTCGACCAGGCATATCCTCGGCGGCTTCGGTAATTTGGAAGACAATCTGCTGCACTTCCCGGAAGGGTCGTTCCGCGCGGCCGCGATGCGCTCGTATTGCGCGACGACGCAAACGTGGTCGATCTGGTGGCTCGACGGGCTCAAACCGACCCGGCTCGATGTGCCGGTGGTCGGCAAATTTGCGCATCGCACAGGAGTGTTCTTCGCCGACGACGTGCTGGACGGACAAGCGATCAAGGTGCGCTTTACGTGGACGGCGACGGCGGGCCAGAACCCGCGCTGGGACCAGGCTTTTTCGAACGACGCGGGCGCCAGCTGGGAAACCAACTGGACGATGGAGTTTGTGCCGGCCTAGCCGAAAGGCCGTACCAGAAATCGCGGCGAGGACGACATTGTTTTAGGGTTGGTGCGATTGGACTGGCGCGATTTCTGTGCCGCCATGGCGCAACCTAAGTCGCTGTTTTCTTCTTGGCCGCCAGCGCGCGGCTTTCCTTCTTCAAGCCCTGCGACACCGGGCACACCGCCTGCATGAACGAGGCCAGCGTGTTGGCCAGGTTGTCGCCCTGCAGCCGGTAGAACACGAACTGCCCGCGCTTGTCGCTGGCGATCAGTCCCGCCGATTCGAGGATCTTCAGGTGCTTCGACAGCGACGGCTTGGTCATGTCGAAGCGCGTGGCGATCTCGCCGGCCGACAATTCGGTCTCGGACAGGTAGGCCAGGATTTTCCGGCGCGGCGTGGAAGCGAGGGCGGCAAAGATTTGGTCCATGATGGGCAGGCAATCGGCAAGAATCCGGCAAACGCCGTGGCGCCATCATACACCAAGCTGTCTTGATTAGTTAATTAGCTATTTAGCTAAATGCAGTGCATAATGACTGCATCATGAACCCCACCGATTCCGCCGCCACCGCCACCACCGTGTACTACAACAGCGCCTGCCCAGTATGCGAGGCTGGCATTTGCCATCAGCGCGCCAGGATGCAGGACAGCGCCGTCGACTGGATCGACCTGCATGCCCGGCCAGAGCTGGCCCGCGAACTGGGCATCGATATCGAATTGCTGCGCGAACGCCTGCATGTGCGCGATGCCGCCGGCCAGATGCATGTCGGCGCGCGCGCCTTCGCCCTGCTGTGGTCGCGCACGCGCGGCCAGCGCTGGCTGGCGTGGCTGGCGCGGCGCCTGGCCTGGCTGGCCGGACCTCTCTACAACGTGCTCGCGCGCCAGCTGTATCGCTGGAACCGCAGGCGCGGCCACTGGTAACCTTCCTTCACCGACTGGACCCACAGCATGGACATTGCCACTACTTCAGACACGAGCATCCCGAACGCAGACCCGGCGGAACTGACGCGCTTCAACGCGCTGGCCGCGCGCTGGTGGGACGAGACGTCCGAATTCAAGCCCCTGCACCGCATCAATCCGCACCGGCTGGAATGGATCGACGCGCTGTGCGGACTGGGCCACAAAGCCGTGCTCGATGTCGGCTGCGGCGGCGGCATCCTGGCCGAAGCGATGGCGCGGCGCGGCGCCCGCGTGACCGGCATCGACCTGGCCGACAAGCCACTCGCCATCGCGCGCGCGCATGCGCTGGCCCAGGATGCCAACGTGCGCTATGCCGGCAGCAGCGCCGAAGACTGGGCTGTTGGCCACGCCGGCAACTACGATGTCGTCACCTGCATGGAAATGCTGGAGCACGTGCCGCGGCCGGCGGCCGTGATCGCCGCCTGCGCCAGCATGGTCAAGCCGGGCGGATGGGTATTTTTCTCGACCATCAACCGCAATCCACTGAGCTATCTGATGGCGATCGTCGGTGTCGAATACGTGTTGCGGATCCTGCCGCGCGGCACCCACCAGTACCGGCGCTTCATCACGCCGGCCGAGCTGACCGGCATGGCCGGCGCCGCCGGCCTGGTGTTGTGCGACCAGCGCGGCCTGGCCTACAACCCGCTGACCCAGCGCTTCCGGCTGAACCGTTTCATGGGCGTCGGCTACCTGCTGGCCATGCGCCGCCCCGACGACGGCAAAGTTTGAGACAATGGGGTGTTGCCAAACGGGAGCGGACATCCAATGCACGACAATCTCGCCAATCCGATGTGGGCGTCGCTGACCAGCTCGCACGCCGGCTTTGCCCGCACCCACGGCCTGCTCAAGCGCTTTGCGCCTGACGTGGCGCCGTTTTGCGCGGTCGAACACGAGGGCGCCGAACTGGGCGCGGGCGGGCCCTTCGCGGCCGGCGAGATCGTGTATTTCCTGGGCACCGTCCCTACCTTGCCGCGCGGCTGGACGGTGACGGGCGAATCGTCGGTGCTGCAAATGGTGCACGCCGGCCCGCCGCCAGACACGCCCGAGCCGGATGCGCCCGCGCTGACCGCGCACGACAGCGCGGCCATGCTGGACCTGACCGGCCTGGTCTATCCCGAATTTTTCCGCGCCCGCACGGCCGAACTGGGCAAGTACATCGGCGTGCGCGGCCTGGGCCGGCTGCGCGCGATGGCAGGCCAGCGCCTGGCTTGCACCGGCTACCGCGAAATCAGCGCCGTCTGCACCCATCCGGACGACCGCCGCCAGGGTCACGCGGCGCGCCTGATTGCGCAGCTGAGCCGCGACATCCTCGATGACGGCGACATCCCCTTCCTGCATGTGAGCGCCAGCAACAAGCAAGCGTGGGAGCTGTACGAAAACCTCGGCTTTGCGGCCAGCCGCGAATTACGCTTCGTTAAAGTCCAGATCGGATAAACCGCATGCACGCATTGCCCCTGCGCCTGGCGCCCCAGCAAGACCTGCGCGCGGCGCTGGAAGGCCTGCTGGTCCAGCACGGCGCCACGGCCGCCTTCGTGCTGCAGGCGATCGGCAGCCTGAGCGTGGCGCGGATCCGCTTTGCCGGCCTGGCGCAGGCCACCGAACTGCGCGGCGACATGGAAATCCTGACCCTGGCCGGCACCCTCTCGCCCGACGGCGCGCACCTGCACATCAGCGTGGCGGACGCGCACGGCAGCGTGACGGGCGGCCATGTCGAGCACGGCTGCATCGTGCGCACCACCGCGGAAATCCTGGTGGCGCTGCTGCCGGAGCACGATTTCAGCCGCGCGCCCGATCCGGCTTCCGGCTTCAAGGAACTGCTGGTTCGTTCGCGTTGACAATTTTGCAACGCCAGTGGACAATCTTGCGCACCAGGCAAGCACCGTGCTTGCCTCCTCGAAAGTGTTGATGACTAGCCGATTTGCCCGGTCCGTGCCGCTGCTGTGTTTTTCCTGCGTGCTCATCTGGGCCGCATGCCACGGCGCGGCAGCCCATGCCGCGCCGCCTTCCGCGCAGACCTTCTTCCAGGACCCCACGGTCAGCAACGCCACGCTGTCGCCGAATGGCCGCACGCTGGCGATGGTGATGGCCGGCAAGGGCGTGCGCGCCGGACTGGTCGTGGTCGACCTGGCGACGATGACGCCGCGCGTGCTGGTGCGCTATGCCGAGGGCGATGTCAACCAGGTGTCGTGGCTGACCGACAAGCGCCTGATGTACACCCAGTTGAACCTGCCGAAAACGGTGTCCAGGAGTCAGTCCGGCATCTATGCGATCAACCTCGACGGCAGCCAGTCGCAAGGGATGCTGGAAACCGTGGTCAGAAAACGGTCGTTCGCGGGCGATTCCTTCGACGCGCAACTGCGCACCAGTTCATCGTTTAGCGGCTTGTTTCCGCGCACCTCAAATGCCATGTACGTCGCCGTGTGCTATCCCGATGATGAGCAGGTGCTCGGAAAAATGGACACGCTGAGCGGCGAATTGCGCGAACTGGCTTCGCCGGCCCGCACTTTCCAATGGCTGTTCGACGACCAGGCGAAGGTACGCCTGACCGTCAGCCGCAACGGCGACAAGGAGAGCGTCGAGTTCCAGGACGATGCCGGGGACTGGCGCACGCTGGCCGCATTCGCGTCGTCGGATGCGAGCGCATTCAAGCCCCTGGTGTATGCCGACCGCAAGCTGTACGTTCATGCAGACAAAGGTGCCGACCGCAGCAGCCTGTATCGCTACAACATCGGCCAGCGCGCGATCGAAGACCAGCCGCTGGTGACTTCGCCCATGTATGACATCGAGGGAACCGCCGTGACCGACGGCCAGCACGTGCTGGGCTATCGCTACCGGGTCGACGCCGAGGAGACGGTCTGGTTCGACGCGGCCATGCAGGCGACCCAGAAGGAAGTCGACGCGCTGCTGCCCGACACCGTCAATCAGCTGAGCCGCGCCTACCGGCCGGAGACCCCGTTCATCCTGGTCGACGCCGTCTCGCCGCGCCATCCGCCGCAAGTGCTGATCTACAACCAGGCAACCAAGAAGCTGACGCCGATCGGGCGCGCGCTGGACGGGATCGACCCGGCGCAGATGGGCGCGATGGAGATGCTGCATTACAAGGCGCGCGACGGGATGGACATTCCGGCCTTTGTCACCTTGCCCAATCTGGCGCTGAAGAAAAACCTGCCAACCATCATCCTTGCCGCCAGTGCGCCGTGGTCGCGCAACGGTTTGTGGACCTGGGACCCGGCCGTCCAGTTTCTCGCGTCGCGCGGCTATGCGGTGATCCAGCCCGATACGCGCGGCGCCTACGGTTTTGGCTGGATCCACGCCAGGGCCGGCAAGAAGCAATGGGGCCTGGGCATGCAGGATGACCTGGCCGATGGCGCGCGCTGGGCCATCGCGCAGGGCATCGCCGATCCCAAGCGGATCTGCATTGCCGGCAATGGCTACGGCGGCTATGCGGCGCTGATGGGCATGGTCAAGGATCCCGACCTGTTCCGCTGCGCCGTCAGCTGGGGCGGGATCGTCGATATCGACCTGATGTTCCAGAACAAATGGGCCGGCATCGCCAACGGCAGCACGAGCATGAAAACCCTGGTGGGCGACCCGCTGGTCGACCAGGCCCAGTTCAGCGCCACCTCCCCGCTGAAAAATGCCGCCAGGATCACGGGGCCGGTGTTCCTGGCCTACGGCGCCGAGGACGTCATGGTGCCCGCCAAACACGGGCAGCTGATGTATGCGGCGCTGAAACGGGGTAACCCAATGGCCGAGTTTCACCTGTACGACGAGCAAGGCCAGGACTGGTCGCTGGCCGGCAACCGGGCCGACATGTGGAGCAAGATCGACAGTTTTCTTGCGCGCCACCTCGGCAAAGGCGACACGCACTAAGTAGCCCCACCCCCCTATCGAAAGGCGCTGATGACCAGCCTATCTATCCGCCCGGCGCCGTTGCTGCGCCTGTCCTGCCTGTTGTTGTGGGCGGCGTTGCATGGCGCCGCCGCCCAAGCCACGCCGCCCCCGTCGGCGCAAGTTTTTTTTCAGGATGCAAAGTTCAGCAACCTTGCCTTGTCGCCCAATGGACGCATGCTGGCCATGGTCGTGGGGGGCAAGGGCGTGCGCGGCGGCCTGGTCGTGGTCGACCTTGCCTCGATGACGCCACGCGTGCTGGCGCGCTATGCCAACAGCGACGTCGACGACGTTTCATGGCTGAACGACAAGCGCCTGATGTACACCCAGCTGAACCTGCCCAATTCTGTTTCCACGAGCAAGGCGGGCGTGTACGCGGTCAACCTCGACGGTACCCAGTCGAAGGGCTTGCACGAGACGGTGGTGGGGCCGCGCTCTTTCGCGGACGATAGTTTCGAGACCAGCCCGGTCGATGCCACGATGGTCTGCGGATTGCCGGCCAAGATATCGAACAATTTGTTCATCCGGGTCAGTTATGAGGAGGAAAAGGATACCGATCTGGCCTCATTGGACACATTCACTGGCAAGGTCACCACGATAGCGGCGCCGGACGGGACTTTTCACTGGATATACGACGAGAAGGACGAATTGCGCGTGGCCGTCAGCCGCAACGGCGACAAGGAAACCGTCGAACTGAAAACCGAGGCCAACAAATGGCGCAAGCTGGGCAACTTCCTTCCTGCGGCCGACAATGCCTTCACGCCGCTGGTCTACGCCGGCGGCACGCTGTACGTGCATGCGAACAAGGGTGGCGACCGGCGCAGCCTGTATCGTTTCGACCTCGCCAAGCTCGCGCTCGAAGATCTGCCGCTGGTCAGTTCCCCCCTCTACGACGTCGACGGGCATGCCTTGACCGATGGCAAGCATATCCTTGGCTACCGCTTCCGGGTGGATGCCCAGGAAACTGTCTGGTTCGACGCAGAGATGAAATCGACCCAGAAAGACGTCGATGCGCTGTTGCCTGCCACGGTGAATAAATTGAGCCGCGCCTACCGTCCGGAGACCCCGTACGTCCTGGTCGAGTCGGCCTCGCCGCGCCATCCGCCGCGCTACCTGATCTACAACCAGCAGACCAAGCAACTGTCCCTGATCGGCAAGGAACTGGACGAGATCGACACGGCGCAAATGGGCGCGATGGACATGGTCCACTACAAGGCGCGCGACGGCATGGACGTCCCGGCCTATGTGACCTTGCCCAACGTCGCGCTGAAGAAGAACCTGCCGACCATCATTTACGCGGGCAGTTCGCCTTGGTCGCGCAACGGCTTCTGGAGCTGGGACCCGACGGTCCAGTTTCTCGCGTCGCGCGGCTATGCGGTGATCCAGCCCGATGCGCGCGGCGTCAAAGGCTTCGGCAACGCCCATGCCAAGGCCGGCATCAAGCAATGGGGCCTGGGCATGCAGGACGACCTGGCCGATGGCGCGCGCTGGGCGATTGCGCAAGGCATCGCCGACCCCAAGCGGATCTGCATCATCGGCACGACCTACGGCGGCTATGCGGCCCTGATGGGCATGGTCAAGGATCCCGACCTGTTCCAATGCGCGGTCAGCTGGGCCGGCATCGTCGATATCGAGCTGATGTTCCAGCACAAATGGGCTGGTTTCAGCGGCGGCAACGCGAAGATGAAAGCGTTGGTCGGCGATCCCTCCACTGACCAGGCGCAATTCAGCGCGACCTCGCCGCTGAAAAATGCCGCGAAGATCAAGGGACCGGTGCTGCTGGCGTATGGCGCGCACGACGTGAAAGTACCCGCCAAACACGGGCGCATGCTGTATGACGCGCTCAAGGCGAGCAACCCGGCGGCCGAGTTTTACCTGTACGACGAAAAAGGCCAGGACTGGTCGCTGGCGGGCAACCGGGCCGACCTGTGGAGCAAGATCGACAGCTTCCTCGAGCGCCACATCGGCAAGACCCGGTAAGACTTCTTACGGCGCGGGCCCGAAGTCGCCCGGCGCCACCGTCCCCGCCACCGTCGCGCCCTTGGGCGGCGCCGGATACAGCCAGCACATCAGCAATGTTGCCGCCGCCGCGCCGGCCAGCTGGGCCAGGATGAAGGCGGGCGCATCGGCCGGGCGGATGCCGGCGAAGGTATCGCTGGCGGCGCGCGCCAGGGTCACCGCCGGATTGGCGAACGAGGTCGACGCCGTGAACCAGTAGGCGGAGACGATGTAGGCGGCCACCGCGGACGGCACGCTGGCGGGACGGCTGCGGGCGCAGCCGATGATCACGGCCAGCAGGCCGAAAGTGGCGACGAATTCGCTGAACCACTGCGCTGCGCCGCCGCGCACATGTTGCGCTGCCGACAGCAACGGCAACTCAAACATCGCGTGCGCGGCCAGCACACCGACGAAGGCGCCGGCGATCTGCACGACGATATACGGCAGCACTTCGCGCGCCGGCATATTGCGCTGCCACGCCTCGGACAAGGTCACCACCGGATTGAAATGCGCGCCCGAGATGGCGCCGAACATCAGTATCAGCGCGAGCAATCCGGCGCCGGTGGCGAGCGCGTTGGCCAGCAGCGCAATGGCGACATTGCCGCCGGCCAGGCGCTCGGCCATGATGCCCGAGCCGACCACGACCGCCAGCAGCAGCCCCGTGCCCAGGCCTTCGGCGACCAGGCGGCGCGCCAGCGTCATGGCGCCACCCGCAGCAAAACGTGTTTGGTTTTCATAATGCTTCCATAATAGTTGAAGTATCGAAATTACGCCAGCCATCGTCTTTACAAAACTTTACAGTAGCTACATCGTGCAGATGGATGACGGCCGTACAGTGGTGTCATGCAAGCGAATCGTTCGACCTGCATCCACCCCTGAAAGGCACACCATGAACCAGCAACAAGACCATACCGATTTCCCGTCCGTCCCCAAGCGCAGCTCGGGGCGGCGCTGGATCCTTGCCGCGGCCCTGGTTGCGGCGGTTGGCGCGGCCGGCCTGGCCGGCGCCAGCTACGCCGATGAAGGCTTGGCCGGCATGCACGGCGGCGGACACCACCACGCGATGGATCCGGCCAGCGTTGCCAAGCACATCGACAAGATGATCGACAAGGTCGCTCCCGACGCGACCGCGCAGCAGAAAGCGCGCCTGAAGGAGATCGCTACCGCGGCCTTCGCCGACCTGAAGCCCGTGCACGCCCAGCTGCGCGACGCCCACAAGCGCGTCCATGAACTGCTGATGCAGCCGGTGATCGACCGCGCCGCGCTCGAAACGGTGCGCGTGGAACAGGTGCAGCGCCTCGACACGGTCAGCAAGCGTTTGCTGACGGCGGTCGAAGACGCGGCCGACATCCTGACCCCGGAGCAGCGCGCCCGCTTTGCCGAACATATGCAAAAGCGCATGCACTAAAACCGGGTGAAGCCATGTATTCTGGCACCTTTCGCAAATGTACCCCGGGACGGTTCCAGGCATGGCTCAACGCATACTCATGATCGAAGACGACCAGCGCCTTGCCGGCATGGTCGTCACTTACCTCGCTTCAAACGGCTATGAGGTGGTGCACGCCAGCACCGGCAAGGCCGGACTTGAGCTGCTGCGCCGCGAAGCGTTCGCGCTGGTGCTGCTCGACCTGATGCTGCCCGACGCCGATGGCCTCGAACTGTGCCGCCGCATCCGCGCGTTCGAGCCGCCGCTGGCCTCGATCCCGATCGTCATGCTCACTGCCAAGGGCGACCCGTTCGACCGCGTGGTCGGGCTGGAACTGGGCGCCGACGACTACCTTCCCAAACCGTTCGAACCGCGCGAACTGCTGGCGCGCCTGCGCGCCGTGCTGCGCCGTCCGCAGCTGGGATCGGCCACTGCGCGCGCCGGCCTGCAGTTTGGCCGTCTTGAAATCGACCCGTCGGCGCGCACAGTGCGGGTCGACGGCCAGGAACGGCCGCTGACCGCCTACCAGTTCGACTTGCTGCTGGCGCTGGCCGAACGGGCCGGGCGCGTGCTCTCGCGCGAACAACTGATCGAAGCCGTCAAGGGCGAGACGCTGGAACCGTTCGACCGCTCGATCGACGTCCACATCGGCCGCCTGCGCGCAGCCATCGAGGACGACCCCAAACAACCGCACCGCATCATCACCATACGCGGCGCCGGCTACGTGTTCGCCAAGGTCCAGGATGCATGACAAGCTCACAGCGCGCCTGTACGTGCGCATCTACGCGGCGCTGCTGGCCAGCCTGGTCGTGGCCGGGACCCTGTTCGCGCTGATCCACCTGGTCTACGATCCGGAGCAGGTGCGCACCGGCTTCGACACCTTCGCCGAAGTGGCCGGGCAGGTGCTGCCGCCGGCCGCCGCGCCGCGCGCCGAGCAGCAGGACGCGCTGGAGCGCTGGCGCGCCAAGGTGCATGTCGACATGTCGCTGTATTCGGCCGACGGCAAACTGATTGCGTCGGTCGGCACGCCGCTGCCGCCGCCGCCCTCCGAACAAGTCGACAGCCACCGCATCAAGGGCCATCTGGCGACCTTCGTGCTCAAGCTGCCCGACGGGCGCTGGCTGGTGTGCCGCCGCTCGCACACGCGGCGCGGCTCGATCAACATCGTGCTGCTGCTGGCGGCGATCGCCGCGGTGGTGGGGGTGGGCGCCTTCCCGGTGGTGCGGCGCCTGACCGGACGCCTTGAACGGCTGCAGGGCAGCGTCGAAAAATGGGGCGCGGGCGAGCTGTCGACCCGGGTCGGCGTCGAAGGGCGCGATGAAGTGGCGCGCCTGGCGACCAGCTTCAACGAAGCGGCCGGCCGCATCGAAGCTCTGGTGGGCGCGCAGAAAAGCCTGCTGGCCAACGCCTCGCACGAACTGCGCTCGCCGCTGGCGCGCATCCGCATGGCGGTCGAACTGATGCAGGACCAGGCCAGCCCGGCGATCCGCGCCGAACTGAATCAGAACATTGCAGAGCTCGACCAGCTGATCGACGAAGTGCTGCTGGCCAGCCGGCTCGACGCCAGCGCGCAGGCGGGAGCGGCGCACGAGACGGTCGACCTGACCGCGATCGTGGCCGAAGAATGCGCGCGCGTCGGCGCCGCCTTCGAGGCCGACGCGCTGACGGTGACGGGCGACGCGCGCCTGCTGCGGCGCCTGGTGCGCAACCTGCTGGAAAACGCCAAGCGGCATGGCGCGGCGACGCCGGTCAAGGTCGACTTGCGGATCGCCGACGGCGCGGTGCGGCTGGACGTATGCGACCACGGGCCGGGCGTGCCGGAAGCGCAGCGCGAACGGATCTTCGAACCGTTCTACCGGCTGCCGGGGGCGAGCGAAACGGCCGGCGGCGTCGGCCTGGGCCTGAGCCTGGTGCGCCAGATCGCCCAGCATCACCGCGGCGACGTCGCGTGCCTGGCCAACCCCGTTGGCGGCTGCTGCTTCCGCGTCACCCTGCCGGCAGCGTAACCACCACGTCCTTCTCGCGCACGCGGGCATACTGAGCATGGTCAGCATGGGGCGCGAAGCGTCGCACCGCCGCGTCCGCGATAACGACGTTGGTACATTTTTCGTTTTCTTGGCTATAGCGGCTTGACGACCATTAGCCAGAACACGGTCATCATGGCGATGAACGCCGGTATGCCCAGCGCCACCCACAGGCGCAGGTAGCGCCAGTACTGGACGGGCAGGTCGGCGGCGCCGTCGCGCGCGGCCGCCTGGGCCAAGTCGCGCATGCGCAGCTGGATCCACACCACCGGCAGCCAGCACGCGCCGGCCAGCAGGTACAGCCCGGCCGACCACAGGATCCAGCGGCTGTTCCACGGGAAACCGGCCAGGTGGATCAGGTAGATGCCAGTCAGCGGCTGGATCAGCACCGTGCTCGAAGTGAAGATCCAGTCAGCCAGCACCACGTGCCGGCTGACCACGGCAATGGCGCGCACGTCGCGGCTGATGCTGGCGAACAGCATATAGAACGCCGACCCGATCCCGGTGCCGAACAGCAAAGTCGACGACAGGATGTGCAGCCATTTGACGAGCAGGTAGTCCATCTTATTTTTCCTCGGCCTGGTACAGCAGCCAGATGGCGGCCAGCATTGGCACGTTCTTGATCAGCGGCCCGTACGGGTGCAGCAGGTATTCCGGCAGCTTCCATGCGATCAGCGCCGTGTAGAAGCCGATCAGCCCCAGCTGCGCCAGCCACAGCCAGCGGCGCCGCGCCAGCAGCACGATCCCCAGTCCGATCAGCAGGTCGACGCCGGCCGCGCCATACAGCATCAGCGGCGCCCACGCGGCCGGCACGCCGGTCCGGGCCAGCAACTGATAGCTTTGCTCGGGCGGATACAGCAGCGCCGACACCAGCGCGGTGGCGATCCACACGAACGCGATCGACAGCCGCAGCAGGCGCAGTTCCATCAGCCCTTGCGCTTGAACAGGCGGGTCGCGCCGGTCGCCGCCAGCAGCACCAGCGCGCCGGCCACCAGGCCAACCAGCGCGTCGAGCAGCGTGGCCACCAGCTTGCCCGCCAGCGGCACGCTGCCGGCCATCTGCGCCGCATGCTCGATCGCCGCCTGCAGCGGATGCAGGCCGTGCACCAGGATGCTGCCGCCAACCATGAACATGGCCGCGGTGCCGACCACGGTCAGCGTTTTCATCACCTTGGGCGCCGCCGCCAGCAGCATCCGGCCCAGCGCGCGCATCACGCCCAGCCCGGTGCGCGACAAATGCAGGCCCAGGTCGTCGAGCTTGACGATGCCGGCCACCAGCCCGTACACGCCGACCGTCATGACGACTCCGATCGTCGCCAGCACGGCGGCCTGCTGCAGCAAGGGCTGGCCGGCCACGGTGCCCAGCGAGATGACGATAATTTCAGCCGACAGGATGAAGTCGGTGCGCACAGCGCCCTTGATCTTGTCCTTTTCCAGCGCCAGCAGGTCGAGCGCCGGGTCGCACAGCGCCTGCACCACCGCGTCGTGGTGCTGTTTTTCTGCGGCCGCGTCGGCGCCGTGCAGCAGCTTGTGCGCCAGTTTTTCGCAGCCTTCGTAGCACAGGTAGGCGCCGCCCACCATCAGCAGCGGCGTGATCGCCCACGGCGCGAAGGCGCTGATCGCCAGCGCCGACGGCACCAGGATCGCCTTGTTCTTCAGCGATCCGACCCCGACCGCCCACACCACCGGCAGCTCGCGCTCCGGATGCACGCCCGACACCTGCTGCGCATTCAGGGCCAGGTCGTCGCCCAGCACGCCGGCGGTTTTCTTGGCAGCGACCTTGCTCATCAAGGCCACGTCGTCGAGGATCGAGGCGATATCGTCGATCAGTGCCAGCAAACTGCTTGCAGCCATGCGCGGTGCTCCGTTCAGGTCAAAACTGGCATCTTACCCGACCCGGCGCCGTGCGCGCAGCCCCGGACTGCGCCGCTTTTCTGCATTTCAGGCCCCCAATTCTGCATCTCGTCGCTTTCCGCCGCCGCCGCGCCAATGCATACGTATAGTGAATACTCCGAGAGCCTGCGCTACTGCAGGTAGCGGATTCGCCGCTTTATAACCATCGAAGTCACGCCAGGGTAAACATATGAATACCGAATCGAGCCAGTCCAACGCCTCCGCTTCCGCCAACCGGGCCGTCAAGCGCAAAACCCGCATCACCATTTACCTCGACGACGAGGTGCTGCAGAAGTTCCGTTCGCTGTCCGAGCAGAGCGGCAAGGGCTACCAAACCCTGATCAATGCGGCGCTGCGCACACGCCTGGTGGCGCCCGGCATCGGTGGCGCGCTGGCCGAATAAGCGCCCCGCCGCGTGCCAGCCGGGCGGCCGGGGGCGCCGTTTGCGCGGGTAAAATCCGTCGTGATCCAGTCACAGCGGGGCTTACTTTTGCGTCCGCCCTTCAGAATTTATTACACGTGGCAATAATTATGCTAATCTTCCCGCTCTTTTAACTCGGGAGGATTGTATGAAAAAAGGCGAACTGATTGCGGAATTTGCAAAGCGTACGGAAATGTCCGGCGCCGCTGCCAACGCTGCTGTTAACACCGTGATCGATATCATTACCGAGCGCCTGAAAAAAGGCGATACCGTCGGTATTACCGGCTTCGGTACGTTCTCGGTGGCCAAGCGCGCTGCACGCAAGGGCCGTAATCCATCGACTGGCGCAGCCATCAAGATCGCTGCATCGAAGTCGCCTAAGTTCTCGGCTGGCGCGACCCTGAAGGCTGCGGTCAATCCAAAGAAGAAGTAAGCTGTAACCGCGCGGCCCGAAGCGCCGGTACCGGTCCCTGACCGGTCCCGCCGCTTCGGGACTGCGTTTCTCCCGCGTTCCCCTCACCCCACCTGCGTTTCCCCATGCCGCTTTCCACCTGGATTACCTTCGTCGTCGCCAGCATGATCATCGCGATCTCGCCTGGATCGGGCGCCGTCCTGTCGATCTCGCACGGCCTGGCCTACGGCGTGCGCAAAGCCAGCGCCACCGTGCTCGGACTGCAACTCGGATTGCTGCTGATCTTCACCATCGCCGGCGCCGGCGTCGGTTCGCTGCTGCTCGCTTCCGAGCCGGCCTTCCTGGCGGTCAAGACGATCGGCGCGCTGTACCTGATTTACCTGGGCGTGAGCCAGTGGCGCGCCGCACCCGCGCCTGCCGCCGCCGCTGCCGCCGCGCCCGTGGCCCATCCCGCCTTCGGCCGGCGCGTGCTGACCGGCTTTCTGACCAATGCGACCAACCCGAAAGGGATCATTTTCATGGTCGCCGTCCTGCCCCAATTCATTTCGCGCCATGCGCCGCTGCTGCCGCAGCTGCTGATCCTCGGCGCCACCACGGTCGTCATCGACACCATCGTCATGCACGGCTACGCACTGCTGGCGGCATCGATGCAGCGCTTTTTCCGCGATGCGCGTGCGGTCAAGAAGCAGAACCGCTTTTTTGGCGGCGTGCTGGTGTTCATGGGCGGCGCGCTGTTTTTCGTCAAGCGCGGCGCGGCGTCCTGAACTGCCTGCGCCGCGGCGCAACATGCAACCCTTTGTAACCCCTGTTGTCCATTGGCGTGCTGCTGCGTTGTAATCCATACATGCCTTTCGTTCGTCCTCCTGGAGCCACTATGAGTACTCGTTTTTCACATACCGTCGCGCTGATGGCCCTGGCCGTCACCTGCGCGTTCGCGCAGGCCCAGACACCGACCCTGGTCGGCCGCATTGCGCTGACCCAGGGCCAGGTCAGCATCAGCGGCGATCTCGGCGATGAAGCGAATGCCGCCCAGGTCAACTGGTCGGTCACCTCGGGCAACCAGCTCACCACCGCCCGCAATGCGCGCACCGAAATCAAGATCGGTTCGACCGCGGTGCGGCTCGATGAAGATTCGGCGCTCGACATTGTCGAACTGGACGACGACAGCCTGCGCCTGCACCTGCATTACGGCAGCGCGACGATCCGCGTGCGCAACCCGGACGTGCTGCGCGGCTTTGAACTGACCACGCCGCAAGGCACCATCCACCTGCAGGAAGCCGGGCGCATGCGGATCGACGCCGGGCGCCAGCAGGACACCACCGTGATCAACGTGTTCGACGGCGCGGCCTCGGTCGACGGCGGCGGTTCGCGCCTGACCGTCCGTGCCGGCAAGCGCGCCGAGATCGTGCGCGACGACGTGCGCACCGGCCTGGCCGTGCGCGACGGCTTCGACGAATGGGCGATGCTGCGCGACGACCGCGACGACCGCTCGGCCTCGGCGCGCTACGTCACCAGCGAAATGACGGGCTACGAAGACCTCGACCAGAACGGCAACTGGAGCGACGACCGCGAATACGGCCCCCTGTGGTCGCCCCGCATGATGCCGGCCGGCTGGGCTCCGTACCGCGACGGCAGCTGGACTTTCGTGCAGCCATGGGGCTGGACCTGGGTCGACAACGCGCCATGGGGCTATGCGCCTTTCCACTACGGCCGCTGGGTGATGGTCAATCAGCGCTGGTGCTGGGCGCCGGGCCGCAATATCACGCGCGTCGTCTGGTCGCCAGCGCTGGTCGGCTGGGTCGGCGGCAGCAACTGGAACCTGTCGTTCAGCAACCGCGGCACCCATCAGGCGGCGCCGGCCCAGGGCTGGTACCCGCTTGCTCCGCGCGACACCTATGTGCCGGCTTACCGGGTCGATCATGACAAGCTGCGCTACCTGAACCGCAATGCCGGCGAGGCCCAGGCCGACCTGCGCGGCGGCCGTCGCGAGAGCGACAACCAGCGCCAGGGCCTGACGATTTTGCCGCACGAGCAGTTCAATCATCGCGGCACGGTGGCGGTACGCGGCGCGCCACAGGCGATCGTTTCGGCGACGTCGATGCTGGCCGCGCCGGCGGCGGTAGCGCCGACGGCGCCGGCAGGCGTGCACCAGCGCGGCGCCGATGGCCGAAATGACGGCCGCAACGACGGCCGCATGGCGCCCGATCCGCGCCGCTTCGAACGCGAAGGCGACGGCCGCGGCATCCCGCGCGGCGAACGCACACCTTCGCCAGCGCCGGTGGCGGCGAGCAGCGCCGCGATCCAGCTCAATGCGCCGCCGTCGGGCGCGCCGCGGCCAGGCGCCAACGGCGCCGCTCCGGTGTCGCCGGCGGCAACGCTGTTCCGGCGCGACCGCGACGGCCGCCCAGTCAATGACGATCCGAGCCGCCAGCGCATGGAGCGCCCGAGCCACATGCCGACCCCGGCGCCGCCGTTGCAAGCCGAACCGGCCGTGGTGATCCAGCCGCGCCTGTCGCCGCAAGCGCCAATCCAGGCGCAGCCGCAATTGCAGGCCCAGCCCCAATTGCAAGCGCAGCCGATGCCGCAGCGCGACGAGCGCCGCCAGCATGGCCAGGAAGCGTTCCAGCAGCAACAACAGCAGCCGGCGCCGCGTCCGGCCCCGCAGATGCAGGTCCAGCAGGCGCCAGTCCAGCAGCAAGCGCAGCCGCAACCGCAGCAGCAGCGCCAGCCGGCGCCGATAGCCCAGCCGCAAGCGCAGCAGGCGCCCGCAGCCCGTCCAGCGCCAGCGGCAGCCAAGCCGGCCGAAGAAAAGCGTGAAGCATCGCGCCGCGACAAGAACGAGAAAGAGAAATAGGCCCACGCATCGTCGTCCTCGCGAACGCGGGGACGACGTTGGTTTTTTCCGCTGCGAATCGTACTTCGCGACTCCCGAAATAGCCCCTCCCACCCCGTCCCCGCATCAATCCCGACGCTGATCCTCTTTTTGGCTACAATGTGAACAGGCGTCCGCCTTGCGCGCAGCGCTTTGTTTTCATTCTAGAACTGGAATTTGTATGATCTCCCCAGAAGACTCCCTTATCGAGTACCCGAGCGACTTCCCGATCAAGGTAATGGGTCCCACGCACGAGGATTTTGCGGCGACCATCATCGACGTCGTGCTCGAGTTCGACCCGACCTTCCATATCGGCCGCCTGGAAGTGCGTCCTTCCGCCAAGGGCAACTTCACCGGCCTGACCGTCACCGTGCGCGCCATCAGCCGGGTCCAGCTCGACGAACTGTACCGCGCGCTGTCGGCCCATCCGATGGTCAAGATTGTCATGTAAGCCACGAATTTCCCTTCATGCCTGACCATACCATCGCGCCCACGCTGGTTCGCGACCTGGGCCGGGTCGATTACGAACCCACTTTCGCTGCCATGCGCGCCTTCACCGACGCGCGCGATACCGCCACGCCCGATCAATTGTGGATCGTCGAGCATCCGCCGGTCTTTACGCTGGGCCTGGGGGCCGACCGCGGCCACGTGCTGCACGATGGCGGGATCCCGGTCATCCAGACCGACCGCGGCGGCGAAGTGACCTTCCATGGCCCCGGCCAGGTGGTGATTTACCTGCTGATGGACCTGCGCCGCAACAAGCCGGGGGGCAAGCTGTATGCCCGCCAGTTCGTCGCAAAAATCGAGCAGGCGATCATCAATGTGCTGGCGGCGTATAATCTGGCTGGCGAACGCATCGCAGGCGCACCGGGCATCTATATGGCCGCAGGGCCGCGAAAGGGCGCGAAAATCGCCGCGCTCGGCCTTAAAGTGCGCGGCAATGGCTGTACCTACCATGGCGTGTCGCTGAATGTGGCGATGGACCTGGCTCCGTTTTCCTGGATTAACCCGTGCGGCTATTCCGGGCTGGAGACCGTGGACATGCGCACCATGGGCGTCGATGCGCCGCTGGCCGACGTGCAGCGCAAGCTGGCCGCCGAGCTGGTAGAGCAACTGGCCACCGTGGGCGCGCAGCCCGAACCGAACAAACCACCACCGCCCCCAGGGCATGCAGCCACATGACGACCGATACCGATAACAGCACCGTCCCCGCCTACAACGCCAGCGACAAGCAAAAAGGCGCCAGCAAGACCTCGCGCATCCCGATCAAGATCATCCCGATCGCCCAGGTCGAGCGCCTGAAAAAGCCGGACTGGATCCGCGTCAAGGCGGCGTCGGCATCGACCCGCTTCTACGAGATCAAGGACGTCCTGCGCGCCAACAACCTGGTGACGGTGTGCGAAGAGGCGAGTTGCCCGAACATCGGCGAATGCTTCGGCAAGGGCACCGCGACCTTCATGATCATGGGCGACAAGTGCACCCGCCGCTGCCCGTTCTGCGACGTCGGCCACGGCCGTCCGGACCCGCTCGACGTCAACGAGCCGCATAACCTGTCCAAGACCATCGCCGAACTGCGCCTGTCGTACGTGGTGATCACCTCGGTCGACCGCGACGACCTGCGCGACGGCGGCGCCGGCCACTTCGTCGAGTGCATCAAGCAGACCCGCGCGCTGTCACCCAAGACGCGCATCGAAGTGCTGGTGCCGGACTTCCGCGGCCGCCTGGCCAAGGCGCTGGCGATTTTCGCCGACGGCCTGCCGGACGTCTTGAACCACAACCTGGAAACGGTGCCGCGTCTGTACAAGGAAGCGCGCCCGGGCTCGGACTACACCCATTCGCTGGAACTGCTGCGCGACTTCAAGGCGCTGTATCCGGCCGCAGTCACCAAGTCCGGCATCATGGTCGGCCTGGGCGAAACCGACGAAGAAATCCTGCAGGTGATGCGCGACCTGCGCGCCCACAACGTCGAAATGCTGACCATCGGCCAGTACCTGGCGCCGTCGGGCGACCACCTGCCGGTGCGCCGCTATGTGCACCCGGACGTTTTCAAGATGTTCGAAGCGGAAGCCTACAAGATGGGCTTCGCGCACGCCGCCGTCGGCGCCATGGTGCGCAGCTCCTACCATGCGGACGAACAGGCGCATAGCGCGGGCGTGCCAGCCAGCGTTTAAATGAGCGCGCCGCCGGTGACGCTGGTGCTGTTGCCGGGCATGGATGGCGACCAGGCCAGTCCACGGCCCGCACCTGCTACTGCAGGCGGCGCCTGTGGCAACCGCGGCGCTGGTGCTTGAGTTCGTACAGGCGCTCCCTTAGGCTTCCTTGGCCGGCAATATGACTGGGACGTCGGCGGCGTCCGGCACGGCCGCCGGTTTCTCCAGGACGATCACGGTCGTGTCGCGCAGCGCCTGCGCCTTGCGGGCCACGACCTGCATGGCGACCGCCCTGGTGCTGAGCAGCGGTTGAGGGTGGCGAATCCAGAACATGGGCATTTCCTCTCATGGGGCCGAAGCCAGTGCGGCCCAAGTGGCGCCATTTACCGAATTTGCAAGGTCCGCTAGCGCCTGGCCGTGCCGCCCGCAAACCGGTAATGGCCGGTGATCGGCCAGGCGAACAAACGGTCTTCGAGCTGGGTGCCGGCGCCGATGTTGTGGATCACCAGCGGTACGCCGGCCGGCGATTTCTCCCCGCTGACGATGCCGATATGGGGAAACTTGGGCGGCACGGTCCAGCTCACGATGTCGCCCGGCAGATAGGCACGGGCGTCCGTGCTCGGTGCCAGCGCGCTGCCGTGGCGCGTGAAAAATACCTGCAGGTTCGGCACGCGCCGATGGTCGATGTTGCGGTCGGGCGCTTTCAATTGCCACGCATGGGGATAGGCATTCCAGGCGCCGCTCATGTCCTGGTGTACCAGCTGCTGCAAGTCGATCCCCAGTTTGCGGTAGGCGCGGATCAGCACATCGGTGCACACGCCGCGCTCGAGCGGCACGTCGCCGCCGGGATAGGCCAGCTGTTCATAGCGGTCGTCATACGTGAGCGTGACCCCGATCTGGGTCTTGGCAGCGGACACCAGGTCCTCGCCCGGCGCGGCGGCGGCTGCCAGGGAAAAGCCGCACAGTGCCACGGCAAGCAAACAGGGACGCCAGGTCGATGAGGTCATGCCTGCCAGTGTGCCACGTTCTGCCAAACTATTTTGGATGCGCGTAACCCCGTTTCCGGGCGGCCGCCGTTTCATTCGATAACGCAGCCGCGCCAACGAACGATGCACTGCCACCCAAAGGACAGTCATGCGCCCACCACTCTTGCTCGCCCTTCCGCTCGCCCTGATCGCGCTACCCTGCCTGGCGCTGAGCAGCGCGCCTGTCACGTCGGTGATGCTGTACCCGGGCAGCGCCACGATCACCCGCACCGCGCAGGTGATGCTGGGTGCGACCGAGGTCGAGATCCGCGGCCTGCCGGCCAATTTCGATCCTGAGACCTTGCGCGTGCAAGCCGGGCCGGGCATCCGCATCGGCGAAGTCGTGACGCTGGACGCGGCGGCCAGCCACGCGCTCAATCCGGCCGAAGCCGCGCTGGCGGAGCGCATCCAGACGCTGCACGACCAGCACGCCATGCTGGAGGCGGAAAGCAAATCGGCCACCATCGTCAAGACCTACCTCGAACGCTTCAACGGCGGCGCGGGCGCGCCCGACAAACCTTCCGCCAGCGTCGATCCGAAAGCACTGGCCGGCTTGATCACGACGCTCGGACGCGGCGCCAGCGAAGCCTTGCTCAAGATCCAGAAGCTGGCGGTGCAAATGCGCGAGATTAGCCAGAAGGTCGCGGTGCTGCAGCGCGACCTGGCGCGCCTGACCTCCGGCGCGAAAGACACGCGCGCCGTCACCGTGCGGGTCGCGGCCGGCCAGGGCGGCGCGCTGACGCTCAGCTACCAGCTCGATAACGCGGGGTGGAAGCCGGGCTACCGCGCCGCGCTCGACTCGGCCGCCTCGAAGGTCGACCTGGAGCGGCTGGCGACCATCGCCCAGAATACCGGCGAAGACTGGAGCAACGTCAAGCTGACGCTGTCGACCAGCCGGCCGCGCTTGTCCCCGGTTGGGGCCGAGGCGCAGCCTTGGCTGCTGTCGTGGCAGGCGCCGCAGCCGTTAATCCAGGGCCGGGTGGCGGAGATGATGGTGCCGGCGCCGGCACCTCAGATGGAAATGAAGGCGAGCCGGGCCCGCGCTGCGATCAGCGACAGCCTCGCGGTCGAAATCCAGGGCAGTTTCGCCACCGAGTTCGAGGTCCCTGGCCGGGTCAGCCTGGCGTCAGACGGGCGCGCGGTGACGGTCAGCCTGTCGAGCCAGGTGCTGGCCGTCAAGCAGCATCTGCAGGTGACGCCGCGCGTCGAGAATTTTGCGATCGTCATGGCCGACGCCCCGCGTCCGGAAGGCGTGTGGCCGGTCGGGAACATGCAGCTGTTCCGCGACGGCAGCTACATCGGCGCGGCCGAGTGGAACCTGCGCGATGCCCGGCGCGCCGAGTTCGCGTTCGGCCGGGATGACCTGCTCAAGGTCCAGGTCGATGCGGTCGACGGCATGACCGGCAGCAAAGGCGTCTTCGGCGGCCGGGCCACGCGCAACACGGCCGACGTGTTCACGCTGGTCAACCGCCACCGGACGCCGATGGAGGTGCTGGTGCTCGAATCGTCGCCGGTGGCGACCTCGGAGGAAATCAAGGTGCAAGCGACGTTCGCGCCGAAGCCGGCGGTCGACGCGTGGGAGCAGCGGCGCGGCGTGGTGGCCTGGAACAAGAAGATGGCGCCGGGCGAAACCACCACCTTCCGCGTCGAATACCGGATCGCCTATCCGAAGGAAGGCCAGCTGCTGGGCTTGCGCTGAGCGCGGGTTGACTGGCGCCTGAACCGGTCCCGCACTTGCTCGCGCAATAAACCGTACAATCTTCGCTACGGCATGCGCGAGCGGCGCGCGGTGCGGCCAACCGGAACGGAACGCTCATGAGCACAGTAAGCAAATACACTCCCGAATCGATGAACAAGTTCGGCACGGGCAGCCTGCCCGCCTACCTCGGCATCGAGATCACCCGCGTCGAGGGCGGCGAAGTGGCAGCGCGCCTGGACATCAAGCCGCACCACCTCGCCCCCAACGGCTATCTGCACGCGGGCACGGTGATCACGCTGGCCGACACCGCCGCCGGCTATGCCTGCGTGGCCAACCTGCCAGAAGGCGCGAACAGCTTTACCACCGTCGAACTGAAGTCGAACCACCTCGGCACGGCGCGCGACGGCGCCATCGCCTGCGTGGCCAAGGCCGCGCACCTGGGCAGGACCACGCAGGTGTGGGATGTGCTCGTGACCAATGAAGCCAATGGCAAGACCATCGCCATGTTTCGCTGCACCCAGATGATTTTGTATCCAAAATGAAGACCTGGCTTACCGGCATGGCATGCGCCGTCCTGGCGGGCTGCGCCGTACAGCCCACAACCGGGGATGCGAATTTCCAGGGTTTGGGCGGCAAGGCCGGCATCCATGACATCGTGGCAACGCTGGTTCCGCTGGTGCTGGCAGACCCGCGCATCAAGGAATCGTTCACCGACATCGACATGAACAAGGTGGCGCTGCGGCTGGAGGAGCAGGTCTGCGTGCTCAGCGGCGGACCGTGCACTTACCACGGCAAGGACATGGTGCTGATCCATGATGGCCTCAATATCACCAACGCGCAGTTCAATGCGCTGGCCGAGGATTTGCAGATCGCGATGGAGCGCAGGGGGGTGCCGTCGCGCTTTCAGAACAAGCTGATCGCCAGGTTGGCGCCCATGCAGCGGGACATAGTGACTAAGTAAGTACTAACTTCCGTCCTTGCTAACGTTCAGAAACCCCCAATTGACGATGACCAGCGCTACGTTTACAAGCGCACCCAGTTGCCCTTGTACAGGATCGGCCCGGTCGGCCCGTTCGGATCCGGCGAGCCGCCCTTCGGCTCCAGCGTCACCGCCAGCACCGCCACGTCGTCGCTGACGGCATTGTCGGCCAGCAGGAAATGGCCGCGATTGTCGGCCAGCACGCCCAGCGAACGCGGCTTGCCCTCGGTCGGCACCGCCCACAGTTGCAAGCTCTTGTCGGCTGCAATTTGCGCGCTGGTAATGACGCGCACGTCGAGCCCATGGTGGCGGCTGTCGGCCATCAGCAGCAGCGCGGTCTGCGCTTTCGCGTCGGTCAGCGTGGCCACGTAGGAAATGACCGGCGTATCGGGCCGCAGGCTCAGCAGGGCCACCAGCATCATGGTCGCCATCGCGGTCGACACCAGCCCCAGCCCGCGCCAGAAGGCCAGGGTCTGGCTCTCGTTGCGCCAGAATTTCCATCCGGCCGACGCCTTTCTCAGTTTCAGGCGTTGCTCGATGGCGATCCAGACCGCCTTGGGCGGCCTGGCCTCGCCGGCGAATTCGGCCATGGGCGCCAGCCGCTGCTGCCATTGGGCCGTGATATTGCGCAGGTCGGCGTCCTGGTGCAGCCAGCCTTCGAAGCGGCGCCGCGCGCCGCCCCTGAGCGTGCCCAGCACGTATTCGGACGCCAGCTTGTCCCGCAAGGCGCTGTTGTGTCGGATATTCATGCTTGCTCCCGTTTCGCCAGGCAGGTGCGCAACCTGTCCAGGCTGCGCCGGATCCAGGTTTTCACGGTGCCGATGGGCAGCTTCATGTGTTCGGCCACTTCGCTATGCGACAGGTCGTGGTAAAACGCCAACGCCACGACCTGGCGGTGCGTCCCCTCGAGCGCCGCCATGCACCAGGCCAATGCCTTGGCGTCGGCACTCATTTGCAGCGCTTCAATCGGCGTCGCCTGCGGATCCTGCAAAGCATTGATGACCTCGCTATCAAACTGTTCTGCGTCGATTTCAACCGCGACGTCGCTGCGCCGGAGATGGTCGAAAGCCTTGTTCCGGACGATGGTCGCCATCCAGGTCATCGGTGCAGCCAGATGGGCCTGATAATTGGCGGCATTGTTCCAGACCGCGACGAAACTCTCCTGCAACACTTCCTCGGCGAGCTCGCGCTTATGCAATATACGCAAAGCGAAGCCGAACAGTTTCGGGGAAGTTGCATCATATAAAGATCGGAAGGCGGCGGCGTCGCGCTTTCCGGCTGCCAGGAGCCAGCTTTTCAGTTGTTGCGGGTCGAGCGAAGGGATGGCGATGGACACAGCAAGCCTTGGAAAGGAATTCGGGATGCCGCGAACAGAACACGGCGCGCTGGGCGAGGTTATCGCAAACATAGCGCCAAATACAACAGATTTATTTGCAAAATACAGCAAAATAGTTGAATCCAGTTTGCCTCGGCTTACGTAGACACCATGAATTCAGGAGAACCGATGCTCGACAGGATTAGCCGGACCTTGCTCGCCGTCGTGCTGGCGGGCGCACCCGCGACGGCCCAGTCCAGTGCGGACATGGGCAAACTGACTGCCACCGGCGGCGTCATCCAGGTCGAGGGCGGCGGCGGCGGCGGCCTGGTGCCATGGGCGCTGATCAGCGGCTATGGCACGCGCGACAGCTGGGGCGCAAATGCCCATGTCACTGGCGTGCGCACCCAGGATTATTCGCTCGACAGCGCGGGCATCGCGGTGGGCATGGCCGACCGGGTCGAACTGTCGCTGGCGCAGCAGCATTTCCGGGGCAGCCTGGCACCGCTCGACCAGCTGCACATTCGCCAGGATATTCTCGGGATCAAGGTCAAGCTGGCCGGCGACGCCGTCTATGGCCAGGATAGTGCGCTGCCCCAGATCGCGGCCGGCGTGATGTTCAAGCGCAATCGCGGCATCCAGGGCCTGGGCGCGCTGGGCGTGAACCAGGCCACGGACCTGGGCGCCAGGAATGACAGCGGCACCGATGTGTACCTGGCCGCCACCAAGCTCATGCTCGACACCAGCCTGCTGCTCAACGCTACCGTGCGCGCGACCAGGGCCAACCAGATGGGTTTGCTGGGCTTTGGCGGCGACCAGGGCAACCGTTACCGGCTGATGCCGGAAGTGTCGGCCGCGTATCTGGTCAACCGCACGCTGGTGGCGGGGCTGGAATACCGGCGCAAGCCGCACAACCTGGGCGTGGACCGGGAAAAGGCCTACTACGATGTGTTTGTGGCCTGGTTTCCGAGCAAGCAGGTGTCGGTCACGGCAGCCTATGCGGTGCTGGGCGATATCACCGTGTTCAACCCCACGCGCCAGCGCGGGGCCTACCTGTCGGTGCAGACGGGGTTTTAAGCCTTGGCCGCGAGCATTTGCTGCAGCAGCAGATGCAACGCCGGAAAATCCGGTTCGCCCACGTAGCGCTTGAGCACGGTGCCATCCTTGTCGATCAGGAAGGTGGTCGGCGTCGCCGCGACGTTGTTGAAGGCCTTGGCGATGTCGCCGCCGCTGTCGAGCGCGACGATGAAGGGCAGCTTGTTCGATGCCGTATAGTTGACCACGTAGTTGGGCGGATCGTACTTCATCGCGACCGCGACGTATTCCAGGCCCTGGCCCTTGAACTTGTTGTAGGTCTCGATCATCTGCGGCAGTTCTTTGTTGCAGGTGGCGCAATCGGTCGCCCAGAAATTGACCATCACCACCTTGCCGCGCAAGCTCTGCGTGCTGATCTTCTGGCCGCCCAGGCTGATGAAGGTCACGTCCGGCGCCTTGCCGCTCTGCAGCGCTGCATAGCCGCCCAGCGCGAGGACGGCGACGACCACGCCGACCAGGGCCGGCTTGATCCAGTTTGCGCGCGGTGTATTTTCTTGCGCCATGATCGTTACAGTTCGACTTTCGAGCGTGGCGACAGCGCGCGCATCTCGTCTTCGGTGATGTAGTCGAATACTTTGACCACTTTCGACACGCCCGACACGCCGCGCGCCACATCGGCGCCGACCTGGCCTTCGCGCTGGGTCACGCGGCCCATCAGGTAGACCACGCCGCGCTCGGTGACGACCTTGAACGAGGTGGCCGAGATGGTTTTCATGTCGACCAGGCTGGCCTTGACCTTGGCGGTGATCAGCGCGTCATTCGAACGCGAGGTATAGCTGGCCGGGCCGGCGATCTCGAGTTCGTTGGCGACCGCGTTGACGCCGTCGATGCTGCGCACTTCGCGCTCGACCGCCGCCTTCATGTTGGCATCCTTGACTTCGCCGGTCAGCAGCACCTGGCGGTTGAAGCTGTTGGTGTTGATGTGCACGTCTTCGCCGGTGATTTTCGGCAGGCGCAGCTCGGCCTTGACGGCGATCGCCTTGTCGTCGGCCTGGGCGCCGAGCGTGCGGCGGTCGTTGGCCGCGACCGCGCCGGCGACGGCGCCGCCGACCATCAGGCCGACGCAACCGGTCAGGGTGCTGAGCAGGGCCGCGCACAGCAGGGTCTGGCCCAGCGGGCGCAGCAGGGGTTGGACGAATTTATTCATTGGCATCTCCTCCGAACAATGCAACGTCGATGCCGTCGCAAATGCAGTGTATGGTGACCAGGTGGACTTCCTGGATGCGCGCGGTGCGCGTGTGGGGAACGCAGATATTGACGTCGGCGTCGGTCAGGATGCGGGCGATCTCGCCGCCATCTTTACCGGTCAGCAGCACGATGCGCATTTCGCGCTCGAGCGCCGCTTCGACCGCGGCCAGCACGTTGGCCGAATTGCCCGAGGTGGAAATGGCCAGCAGGATGTCGCCGGCCTGGCCGAACGCCTGCACCTGCTTCGAGAAAATCTCTTTGTAGCTGTAATCGTTGCCCACCGCGGTCATGATCGAGGTGTCGGTGGTCAGCGCCATGGCTGGCAGCGGAAAACGCTCGCGCTCGAAGCGGCCGACCAGTTCGGCGGCAAAATGCTGGCAGTCGGCGGCCGATCCGCCGTTACCGCACGCCATGATCTTATTGCCATTCGACAAGGCACCGAACATCAGATCGATCGCCGCGGCAATCGGTTGGGACAGGGCAGCAGCCGACTGGATCTTCAGTTCGGCGCTTTCGTGGAAGTGGGCGAGGATGCGTTGTGTATTCATAGCTGCAGATTATAGTGCAAGCATCAGGCAAGCCGGGCACGCGCGTTTAAAAATGCTGACACTTCCAGGCGCTCAGCCAGGCCGCGGCGCCTGCCGGGGGTGTTATAATTTTCGCCACCTTTCTCCGTTCCCTGTCCCGCCATGCCCCTCGATCTCCCGCTTGCAACCCCGTTCAGTCTCGGCGACTGGATCGTCGACCCGGCCAGCGGCGCCATGGCGCGCGGCACGGAGCTGGTGCGCCTGGACGAGCGCGCGCTGCGCCTGCTGCTGTGCCTGGCCGAACATGCCGGCGAAGTGCTGTCCATGGAGCAGCTGCTCGGCCAGGTGTGGCCGGACGTGGTGGTCTCGCCCGATTCGGTGTACCAGGCCATCACCAGCTTGCGCCGCCAGCTGGGCGACGACACCAGGCAGCCGCGCTACATCGCTACCGTGCCGCGGCGCGGATACCGGCTCATTGCCAGCATCACGCCGCAGGCGCCGGCGCCGGCCAAGAGCGCGCGCCGGCCGTCGGCCCTGCTGCTGCGCGGCGTGGCGCTGATCCTGCTGGTGGCCAGCCTGGTCGCCGTCGCCGTGCTGGTCCGGCAAGCGGCAAGCGGCGCGCCGGCGCGCAGCATCGCCGTGCTGCCCTTTCTCGACCTGACCGACGAGATGAACGAAGAGCCGTTTGCCGAGGGCATGGCCGAAGAACTGATCGGCAAATTGAGCAAAGTGCCTGGCCTGGCCGTGGCGCCGCCGGCGTCGTCGAACGCGTTCCAGGCAAAGCAGGCCAGCGTGTCCCAGGTTGCCAAGGCGCTCAATGTGGCCTACGTCCTCGATGGCAGCGTGCGCAAATCGGGCAGCACGCTGCGCGTCGCGGCCCGCCTCACGCGCGCCGCCGATGGTTTCGTGGTCTGGTCCGGGACCTACGACCGCTCGTGGAGCGACAAGCTGCGGATCCAGGAAGACATCGCCGGCGAAGCGAGCCAGGCGCTGGCCAAGTCGCTTACTGACGCAGCACGCCCTGGGCGTTGATGATGGCCTCCTGCTGCGCATCGCCGTCCGGGCCGATGGCCGCCTCCATCTGGATCGCCACCGCCAGGTCGTCGCCGACCAGGTCCGCATAAGCATCGAGCCCGAATTGCGAGCGCTTGATGGTGCTGGTCGCGGTGATCCCGATCGCCTGGTATTCGCTGACCTCGTTGCGGCCGATCTTGTTGACGCGCAGTTGCAGCGCCACCGGCCGGGTCACGCCGGCCAGCGTCAAATCGCCGTACAGGACGCCGTGCGTGGCATCGTTGCGCACCACCTTCGTACTCTTGAAACTGATGTAGGCAGTGTTGAACAAGTTCTTCCAGCTTTCGTCGCCGCGGATCTGCTGGTTCCACAGCGCGTCGCCCATGTCCAGTGTCTTGGTCGGCATGGTCACGGCGACCGACGACTTGGACCAATCCTGGTTATCGAAGGTGAAGCTGCCGGGCGTGATCTTGAGCGTGCCGGTCAGCTGGATAAAGCCCTGGTGCTCGAGACTGAGGTTGACCCGGGATATTTTGCTGGTGATGGTGTAGGTCAGCGGCGCGCTGCGGGCGGCGCCGGCACACAGAAGCAGCAAGGCGGTGAGGGCAAGTCGGTGTAAACGATTCATGGATGATCCTGGAAGTTGGCCGATGGCGGCAAGCCTCTGTTGTAGCAGCGGCCGGGGCGCACAGGTCTGAAACGTTCCTGAAAGAGCCTGAATGCTTCTGAATTGCGTGCCTTTGGCGCCAGCAGAAACCGAGAAGAGTCGACACAGGAACCAACGTCGTCCTCGCGAACGCGGGGCCCC
>JANYGW010000026.1 GCA_025359245.1 Massilia sp. | reverse complement strand
TGGGAGCCCGTCACGACTGTGCACCTGAATCCCGAAAAAAGTATCACGGAAGCTGGCAACAAAAAGGAGAGAAAACTAGAACTCAAAAAAGCGGCATAAATTCAACATTTAGGCGACAACTAGCTTGAAAATTTCCGCCCTGTGATCAGAGGTAACTTTGTTCAACCCGCACGCCACCTTCCGCCAAGTCCCCATCCCCGGCCACGCCCCGTGCCTGGTGGTTGACAACTTCCTGCTCGAGCCCGAAAAAATGCTTGCCTTCGCCACTGCTCGGCGCGCGCAGTTCGCGCCCGAAGGCGGCAACTACTTCCCCGGTCCGGAAGTGGCAATGCCGGATGGCTTCTCCGCGCTGCTTGGCGACTTCTTCACGCTGCACGTGCGCGCCCTGCTGGGAGGGCGCCGCACGCTCGCCGTCACCAGCCGCCTGTCGATGGTCACCAAGCCGCCCGCGCTGCTGGCCCCGCTGCAGCGCATCTGCCACCGCGACACCATGGTCGGGCGGCGCCGGGTCGAACCCGACAGCGAGGGCATCGGCGCCTCGGTGCTGTATCTGTTTGCCGACAGCGCCCTGGGCGGCACCAGCTTCTACGCCGCGCGCAAGCCGCAGCACGAGATCGACGCCCTGCTCAGCCAGGCCCTGACCTTGCCGGGCGAGGCCTTCGACGCCATCCTCAAGGCGCCGCCCGCCTACTTCAACGCCAGCAACGACTACTTCGAGCAAATCTGCACGATCCCTGCGGCCTACAACCGCGCCATCTTCTATGACGGGGCTATCCTGCATTCGGGCCAGATCGACGCGCCCGAACGCCTGAACCACGACCCCGCCAGCGGCCGCCTGACGCTCAACGGCTTCTTCCTGTTCCGCAAAAACGCCATCTGAGACGCCGTTTTGGTGCAGTGCACACTAAAAGTGCTGAATTGCTTGCCAAGACCGCGCTTCTGCGCACTGTTCGCGTCGTTTTCCCTCGATTCCGGCTGGCACGCCAATTGCTGAAGCAGGGGTAACGGCAGGCGCTCGCGCCTGCTTCCCACTGTGACGCCGTGCCAACGAGGATCTCATGACGACCGACGACAAGACCAATGTATTGCGCCGCACGCTGCTCAAGACCGGGGCCGCCGCGTCCCTGACCGGGCTGGCCAGCGGCGGCGTGTTCGCCGCCGGCTCGGACAAGCCCGAACTCGACACCGTCAAGGTCGGCTTCATCCCGCTGACCGACTGCGCCTCCGTGGTGATGGCCTCGGTGCTTGGCTTCGACAAGAAATACGGCATCAAGATCGTGCTGAGCAAGGAGTCGTCCTGGGCCAGCGTGCGCGACAAGCTGGTCAACGGCGAGCTCGACGCCGCGCACGTGCTCTACGGCCTGATCTACGGCGTCCAGAACGGCGTCGGCGGCGCGAAGAAGGACATGGCGGTCCTGATGAACCTGAACCACAACGGCCAGGCCATCACGCTGTCGAAAAAAGTCGCCGACAAGGGCGGCGTCGACGGCCCCTCGCTGGCCAAGCTGATGCAGACCGACAAGCGCGAATACACCTTCGCCCAGACCTTCCCGACCGGCACCCACGCGATGTGGCTGTACTACTGGCTGGCCACCTACGGCATCAATCCGATGAAGGACGCCAAGGTCATCACGGTGCCGCCGCCGCAGATGGTGGCCAATATGCGGGTCGGTAACATGGACGGCTTCTGCGTGGGCGAGCCGTGGAACCACCGCGCCATTGTCGATGGCGTCGGCGTCACCGCCGCCACCACCCAGGACATCTGGAAAGACCATCCGGAAAAAACGCTCGGCACCACGCTCGAGTGGACCAAAAAAAATCCCAACACGGCGCGCGCGCTGATCGCCGCCGTGCTCGAAGCGTCCAAGTGGATCGACGCGGGTCTGGTCAACAAGAACAAGATGGCCGAAACCATCGCCGACAAGTCGTACGTGAATACCTCGGTCGACGTGATCAACCAGCGCATCCTGGGCCGCTACCAGAACGGCATGGGCCGCACCTGGGACGACCCGAACCACATGAAGTTCTTCAACGACGGCCTGGTCAACTTTCCCTACCTGTCCGACGGCATGTGGTTCCAGACCCAGCACAAGCGCTGGGGGCTGCTCAAGGGCGAGCCGGACTACCTGGCCGCCGCCACCAGCGTCAACCAGGTCAAGCTGTACACCGAGGCGGCCGCGATGGCCAAGGTCAGCGTGCCCAAGTCGGCCATGCGCACGGTGAAGATGGTCGACGGGACGGTTTGGGACGGCAAGCACCCCAAAGCCTACGCCGACGCATTCAAGATCAAAGTTTAAGGGGAGCGTGCAATGAGTGCAGTCCTGGAGTCCATCGTGAGTACCTCCGTCAGCGCAGCGCCGCACAAGCCGGCCCCCGACCGGCGCGCGCGCAGTGAACGCCTGGCCAGCCAGGGCGTGACCCTGCGCAACGGCCATCCGCGCCTGCGCGCCGCCGTGCTGGCGGTGCTGCCGCCGCTGCTGGGCATCGGCATGCTGATCCTGTTGTGGCAGATCCTGTCGGCCAATAACAGCAGCTTCCCGTCGCCGGCGGTCACCTTCACCGAAGCGGTCAAGATGTTTTCGGATCCGTTCTACCGCAAGGGGCCCAACGACCAGGGCATCGGCTGGAACATCCTCGCCTCGCTCCAGCGCGTGGCCATGGGCTTCGGGCTGGCGGCGCTGGTGGGCATCCCGTTCGGCTTCATGATCGGCCGCTTCAAGTTCCTGGCGGGGATGTGCAATCCCGTCATCAGCCTGCTGAAACCAGTCTCGCCGCTGGCCTGGCTGCCGATCGGCCTGCTGGTGTTCAAGTCGGCCGACCCGGCTGCGATCTGGTCGATCTTCATCTGCTCGATCTGGCCGATGATCATCAACACCGCGGCCGGCGTGCAGCGGGTGCCGCAAGATTACATGAACGTGGCACGCGTGCTGCAGCTGTCGGAGTGGAAGATCTTCACCAAGATCCTGTTTCCGTCGGTGCTGCCCCACATGCTGACCGGGGTGCGCCTGGCGATCGGCACCGCGTGGCTGGTGATCGTGGCCGCCGAGATGCTGACCGGCGGCGTCGGGATCGGCTTCTGGGTGTGGGACGAGTGGAACAACCTGAACGTGCCGCACATCCTGATCGCGATCATGGTCATCGGCGTGGTCGGGCTGGCGCTCGAGCAGACGCTGGTGGCGCTGGCGAAATCGTTCACTTACGAAGAAACGGGGAGCTGACATGAGCAAAAAATTCATCGAAGTGCAGGATGCCGAAATGGTGTTCGAGACCCGCAAGGGCAGCTTCCACGCGCTGACCAGGATTAACCTGGCCATCGCGCAGGGCGAGTTCGTGACCTTGATCGGCCACTCGGGCTGCGGCAAGTCGACCTTGCTGAACCTGCTGGCCGGCCTGACCACGGCCACCGACGGCGCGCTGATCTGCGCCGGGCGCGAGATCGCCGGCCCGTCGCCGGAACGCGCGGTGGTGTTCCAGAATCATTCGCTGCTGCCGTGGCTGAACTGCTACGACAATGTGTACCTGGCGGTGGAGCGGGTCTTCGCGGGCAAGGAGTCGGTCGCGCAGATGAAGGAGCGCGCGAGCGCGGCGCTGGCGCTGGTCGGCCTGAGCTCGGCCAGCGCCAAGCGGCCCAATGAAATCTCGGGCGGCATGAAGCAGCGCGTGGGCATTGCGCGGGCCCTGTCGATGGAGCCGAAGGTGCTGCTGATGGACGAGCCGTTCGGCGCGCTGGACGCCCTCACGCGCGCCCACTTGCAGGATGAATTGCTGCGCATCGTGGCGGCGACCGGATCGACGGTGGTGATGGTCACGCATGATGTGGACGAGGCGGTGCTGCTGTCGGACCGGATCGTGATGATGACCAACGGGCCGAAGGCGACCATCGGCGATATCGTGCAGGTCAGGCTGGCGCGCCCGCGCGAGCGGGTGGCGCTGGCGCACGATCCGCTGTACATGGAGTACCGTACGCGGGTGCTGGAGTTCCTGTATCACCGCCAGGCCAGGCCGCACAAGGAAGCGGCCTGACATCGCTCTTGCGAAGGCGAGAGCCCATGCCACCGCAAATCATAGGTGGTATAGGCTCTCGCCTGCGCAAGAGCGATGTAGTGGCTAATTGATGTCGAGCACAATCGGCTGGTGATCCGACGCCGCCGTCTCGGACTGCACTTCGCACTCGGCCACCCGCGACGCCAGGTCTTCGGTGACGAAAAAATAATCGAAGCAATCGGCCCGCAACGGCCACTTGAAACCGTGGATGCCCGCCGTCGGCGCGCGCGCAATCTCGGGATGTTTGAGGCGCCACGCGTCGACCAGCGGCAACGCCACGCTGTCATCGACCGCGAGCAGCTCGTTGTATTCGGGGGAGTCCGGCGTGAAATTGAAATCGCCGCAGTAAATCGCCGAGCCTGGCCGAAAGCCCAGTTGATAGGGCGAGTCGAGCGAGGGGTCGGGCTGGAAGATGCGCGCCCGTTCGCACGCTTCCCAGTGCAAATACTTGATATGCCGAACCTGCGACATGCGCTGCACCGGCGAATAATATTCCAGATGCGTGGTCAGCACCCGCACCTTGCCGCCCGGCGCGTCGATGACCGCCTCGATCAGCCCGCGCGGCATGCCCGCCGGACTGTGTGGATCAGGTGGCCAAGGCAGCAAGTATCGATGCACTTGGTTAATACGAAACTTGGACAGCAGCAGGTTTCCGAACTGCCGCGGCAGATTGTTCTGGTAGATTTCACTGGTCGGTTCGATGACGGGCTGATAGCCGCCGAAAGCGCCGGCGATTTGCCGGAATTGATTGGCGTTGGCGTTGCCTTCCAGTTCGGCATGATTGGACGCGACTTCTTGCAGGCAGATCACGTCGGGATTCAGCTTGCGCAACACATCAATAATTGCATGGATGCGGATCCGGCCATCCTTGCCACAACCCCAATGAATATTCCAACTGACAACACGCATGTAACACCTCCGGAAAATACAACCGGCAGAGTGTGCCATTTTTTGCACAATGGCGGTACACGGTAGGATCAACTGCGGGGGGCGGAGTTCACCGCTGAGCGTGTGCTCAGACGACCTTGATCTCGTCGAGCGGCCAGCGCGGGCGCACGTTGAAGCTGTAGTCTTTTTTTGCCGCGTCGGGGTTGATCATCAGGCGCATGGCGCCGGCGAAGGCGATCATGGCGCCGTTATCGGTGCAAAACTCCAGCTCCGGATAGAACACGCGGAATTTCTTCGCGGCGCACGCGGCGTCGAGCGACGCGCGCAGCTGGGCATTGGCGCCCACGCCGCCGGCGATCACTAGACGCTTGAGGCCGCTGTGGCGCAGCGCGTTGATGCATTTGGCGGTCAGCACGTCGACGATCGCATCGACGAAGCCGCGCGCGATGTTGGCCTTGTCCTGCTCGCAGATATTGGCGATCACTTTTTCTTCGTGGTTCTTCACCACCGTCAGCACCGCCGTTTTCAGGCCCGAAAAGCTGAAATTGAAATCCTTCGAATGGAGCATCGGGCGCGGCAGCTTGTAGGCCAGCGGATCGCCGAATTCGGCCAGGCGCGAAATGGCCGGACCGCCCGGATAACCGAGGCCGAGCAGCTTGGCCGATTTGTCGAACGCCTCGCCGGCCGCGTCGTCCAGCGTTTCGCCCAGCAGCGTGTACTGGCCGACGCCGTCGACCCGCATCAGCTGCGTGTGGCCGCCCGATACCAGCAACGCAATGAACGGGAAGGCAGGCGGATCGCTGGCCAGCAGCGGCGACAGCAAATGGCCTTCGAGGTGGTGCACACCGAGCACCGGCTTGTCGAGCGCCAGGCCAAGGCTGCAGGCGATCGACGAGCCGACCAGCAGCGCGCCGGCCAGGCCGGGACCCTGGGTGTAGGCGATCGCGTCGATGTCGGCCATGCCGATGCCGGCGCCGGCCAGGGTTTGCTCAAGCAGCGGGATGGCGCGCCGGATATGGTCGCGCGAGGCCAGTTCAGGCACCACGCCGCC
>JANYGW010000193.1 GCA_025359245.1 Massilia sp. | reverse complement strand
CCTGCCGTGGAAGAAGAAATCCAAGGTCAATAACGACCTGGTGAATGCCGAGAAAGTACTGGAAGGCGATCACTACGGCCTCGACAAGGTCAAGGAACGCATCCTGGAATACCTCGCAGTCCAGCAACGCGTCGACAAGCTCAAAGCGCCGATCCTGTGCTTTGTGGGGCCTCCTGGCGTCGGTAAAACGTCGCTCGGACAGTCCATCGCGCGTGCCACGAACCGCAAGTTCGTGCGCATGGCGCTGGGCGGCGTGCGCGACGAAGCCGAGATCCGCGGCCACCGCCGTACCTATATCGGCTCGATGCCGGGCAAGGTGCTGCAGTCGCTGGCCAAGGTCGGGGTGCGCAATCCGCTGTTCCTGCTCGACGAGATCGACAAGATGGGCGCGGACTTCCGCGGCGACCCGTCGTCGGCCCTGCTCGAAGTGCTCGATCCCGAGCAGAACCATACCTTCTCGGACCATTACATCGAGGTCGACTTCGACCTGTCCGACGTGATGTTCGTGGCGACGTCGAACTCGTACAACATCCCGCCGGCGCTGCTGGACCGGATGGAAGTGATCCGCTTGTCCGGCTACACCGAAGACGAAAAGACCAGCATCGCGCAGCGCTATTTGATGCCGAAGCAGATCAAGGCCAACGGGCTCAAGGAAGATGAAATCGCGGTTGCCGAAAGCGCGATTCGCGACATCATCCGCTACTACACCCGCGAAGCCGGCGTCCGTTCGCTCGAGCGCGAAATCTCGAAGATCTGCCGCAAGGTCGTCAAGATGCTGCTGCTGAAAAAATCGGAGAAGAAGGTCGCTGTCAGCAACAAGAACATCGACAAGTTCCTCGGTGTGCGCCGCTACGACTTCGGCGTGGCCGAGAAAGAAAACCAGGTGGGCCAGGTGGTCGGCCTTGCATGGACCGAAGTGGGCGGCGATCTGCTGACCATCGAGGCGGTGCAAATGCCGGGCAAGGGCGGCGTGATCCGCACCGGCACCCTGGGCGACGTGATGAAGGAGTCGATCGAAGCGGCGCGCACGGTGGTGCGTTCGCGCGCCAACCGCCTGGGCATCCGCAACGACGTGTTCGAGAAGTCCGACATCCACATCCACGTGCCGGAAGGCGCAACGCCGAAGGATGGTCCATCGGCCGGTATCGCGATGACGACCGCGCTGGTGTCGGTGTTTACCGGCATCCCGGTGCGCGCCGATGTGGCGATGACGGGCGAGATCACGCTGCGCGGTGAAGTGCTGCCGATCGGCGGGCTGAAAGAGAAACTGCTGGCAGCGCATCGCGGCGGTATCAAGACCGTGCTGATCCCGGAGCAGAACGTCAAGGACTTGGCCGACATTCCGGACAACGTGAAGAACAAGCTCGAAATCGTTCCGGTGCGCTGGATCGACAAGGTGCTTGAAATCGCGCTGGAACGTGTGCCGACCGCGATCGTCGAACTGCCGGCTGTTGCCGTCGCGCCGGCCGCTGCCGCCGTCGATGGCGCGGTCGCCACCGAGATCGTCAAACATTAAACCGGTTGTATCGCAGTCCCCTGACAAGCGCCTTGACGGCGCTTGTCTTTTTTTGGAGGGGAGCAGGGAGTCGGCGCGCGCCTGCGCTGCGGGACAGGCCGCCTTCGCCTGCTATCATAGCCCTTGACACTTTGTTGGGCGGCTAGTTTAATACGCTGCTGCGCATCTTTCCCGCAATCCCAGTAACGAGGCATAAGTGAATAAAACAGAATTAATCGAAGAAATTGCGAAGTCGGCAGACATCACCAAAGCCTCCGCCACGCGCGCGCTCGATGCGGTGATCGAAGCGGTCACGACGAGTTTGCGCAACAACGACAGCGTCACGCTGGTCGGGTTCGGCACCTTCTCGGTGGGCGAGCGCGCCGCGCGCACCGGGCGCAACCCGCGCACCAAGGAAGCGATCCAGATTGCAGCCGCTAAGGTGCCGAAATTTAAAGCTGGCAAAGCGCTCAAGGATGCAGTAAACTAATGTCCTTCAGCGAGGTGACAATCGCTGGAAAATGTTTGGCGGCACTTAAGAAGTTTTGGGCGCTTAGCTCAGTTGGTAGAGCGGAGCCCTTACAAGGCTTAGGTCGGGAGTTCGAGCCTCTCAGCGCCCACCACCAGGCATTGCAGTAATCGTATTTTTCGGAGTGGTAGTTCAGTTGGTTAGAATGCCGGCCTGTCACGTCGGAGGTCGCGGGTTCGAGTCCCGTCCGCTCCGCCATAAAAATACACGAATTCAGGAGTGGTAGTTCAGTTGGTTAGAATACCGGCCTGTCACGTCGGGGGTCGCGGGTTCGAGTCCCGTCCGCTCCGCCAGCATTGAGAAAAAAGGCGAACGAGAGTTCGCCTTTTTTTTCGTTTGTGGTTTATCGTAATTTTCTATTTTCGAATTGGCAGACCATGTTTGAATATATTCGTAATAACACGCGGCTGATCCAGATCTTGATGGGACTGGTGATCCTGGCGTTCGCCGCCGGCGGCATCGTCGGGTCGCTCGACAAACGTGTCGGCGCCACTGAAGTGGCCGTTGTCGGCAATACCAAGATTACCCAGCAAGAGTGGGACGACGCCCAGCGTCAGCTGATCGATCGCCAGCGTGCGTCGATGGGTCCGCGCTTCGATCCGAAGCAGTACGAAACCCCGGAAATGAAGCAGTCAGTGCTTGAGAACCTGGTGTCCGAGCGGGCGATGGATGTGGAAATCAAGAAAAGCCACATGACGGTCGGCGAAGCTGCGCTGCAGAAGCAGATCGGCGAAATCGGCGCCTTCAAGAATGCCGATGGCACCTTCAACATGGATCAGTACAAGGCTGCCCTGGCTGCCCAAGGCATGACGCCGTCGATGTTCGACGCCCGCCTGCGCCGCGACCTGGTGCTGCAGCAGTTGCACAGTGCGATTTCGGCGAGTGCATTTGCGCCGCGCAGCGTAACCGACCGCCTGACCGCGATCACCGAGCAGCAGCGCGACGTGCAGGAGCAGCTGTTCCCGGCCGGCGACTTCACGGCGCAGGTCCAGGTCACCGATGCGATGCTCAAAGCCTTCTACGACAAGAACGCGGCCATGTTCCAGGTGCCCGAGCAGGTCAAGGTTGAATACGTGGTGTTCGACCCGTCCGTGGTCGAGAGCCAGGTCAGCGTCACGGACGCCGAAGTAAGCGCGTTCTACGCCAATAGCCTCAAGAGTTTCGGCACCCCCGAGCAGCGCAACGCCAGCAACATCGTGATCTCGCTGAAAAGCGGTGCCACTGCTGCCGAGAAGGCCGCTGCCAAGGCCAAGGCCGACGCGGTCGTGGCCGAACTGCGCAAGGCGCCTGCCAGTTTCGCGGCTGTCGCCAAGGCCCAGTCGCAAGATCCTGTGACAGCCGAACAGGGCGGCTCGCTGGGCGACCTGGATCAGGAAAAAGACAAGGGCACCTTGCCGGCGTCGGTGATGGCATCGATCTTCAAGCTCAAGCAGGGTGAGATCAGCGATCCCGTCGAATCCGATTTCGGCTACCACGTGATCACGGTCAACAGCATCAAGCCGGCCACCACCAAATCGCTCGATGAAGTCAAGCCGCAGATCGTGGCTGAACTGAAGAAGCAGAAGATGTCGAAGAAGTATACGGAGATGGCCGAAGTCTTCGCCAACACTGTTGAAGACCAGTTCGAGAGCCTCAAGCCGGTCGCCGACAAGCTGCAACTGAAGATCCAGACCGCCGACGCGCTGGCGCGCACGCCTTCGCCTGCACTGGGCACCGCCCCGGTCAATAGTCCGAAGTTCCTCGCTGCGATTTTCTCCGATGAGGCGCTCAAGGCCAAGCGCAATACCCGTGCCGTCGAAGTCGGCGCCAGCACCATGATCGCTGGCCGCGTGCTCGACTACAAGCCGGCGAGCAAGCGCACGCTGGCCGAAGTCGAACCGGCGATCCGCCAGGCAGTGATCCGCGAAGAAGCCGTCAAGCTGGCCAGGAAAGCAGGCGAAGTGAAGCTGGCCGCCGCCAAGGCGTCGGGCGATGCCGCCGGTTTCGGCGAAGTCAAGCCGGTCACTTACCAAAACCAGGGCACCATGCCTGCGGTGGCTGCCAAGGAAGTGCTCAAGGCAGACGTGAGCAAGCTGCCGGCCTACGTCGGCGTGGAAGTGCCTGGCATGGGCTATGCCATCTACCGCATTGCCAAGGTGTCGCAGCCGGCCCAGCCCAATCCGGCCAGCCGCGCGCAGATGGCGATGGAAGTGAATGGCGCCGTCGGCCAGGTTGAGAACTACGGCTATGTTGAAGCGCTCAAGGTCAAGGCGAAATCGAAGCTGCTGATCAAGCCTGTCGTTACGGCTGACGCCAAGTAAGCGGCACTGGCAGCAATAAAAAACCCGGCAGCTGCCGGGTTTTTTGTTGGGGTGCGACAAAATCCGCAAGCACTGGCTCCACCACTAACCATGAACCTCGTCGTCCTCGCGAACGCGGGGACGACGTATTGCCTTCGGCATCAAGGATGCAGCGAGCGCGCCGCAGCCATGAAATCATCAACGCCGATGTCACTCAACTCCAGCACCTCCGCCTGCCCGAACTGAACGAAGTTGCGGTCGATCGAGCGCAAGTAGGCCGGGTCGTAATGCTCTACCAGCAGCTGGTCGACCAGCTCCGGCATGGCGCCGCCATTGGCCAGCGCATGCCAGCTGTCGATCTTCTGGCGCCCGTGCAGCTTGGCCAGGCAATCGAGCTGGGTGTTCAGGGTGGCGGGACTGTCGGTGAAATGGTGATAATCCTCCATCAGCAAACGGACCCGGTTCGGGCGCGACAGGAACAGCGACACGCACGGCGACTGGCGCATCTTCTCCATCACCGCGTCCGGCACGCGCAGGTTGCCGACCTTTTTGCTTTCCGACTCCACGAATACCGGCAAGGCCGGATCGAAGCGGCGCAGCTTTTCCCAGATCAGCGTTTCGAACATTTTCTGCGAAGGCTGCGGCTGGCTCGGAATATGTCCCAGCACCGATCCGCGATGGGCGGCCAGTTTCTCCAGGTCGAGCACCTGCGCGCCGATCGCGTCCAGCACTTCGAGCAAGCGGCTCTTGCCGCTGCCGGTGGTGCCGCAAATGACCTTGAAACCGACCGCCGGCGTTTCGGCCAGCGCGGCGCTGACGTGCGCGCGGTAGGCCTTGTAGCCGCCGTCGAGCTGGATCGCCGGCCAGCCGATCTTGGCCAGGATATGCGCGAGCGAACCGCTGCGGTTGCCGCCGCGCCAGCAGTAGATCAGCGGCTTCCATTCGCGCGGCTTGTCGATCCAGTGGGTTTCGATGTGGTGCGCGATGTTCTTGGCCACCAGCGCGGCGCCGACCTTCTTGGCCTCGAAGGCGTTGACCTGCTTGTACATCGTGCCGATCCGGATCCGTTCCTCGTCATTGAGTACCGGGCAGTTGATAGCACCCGGCAGATGGTCGAGCGCGAATTCGGATTCGCTGCGCACGTCGATGATGCTGTCGAATTCGTCCAGCTGCGGCAGGATGCTCGCAAAGTCGAGCAGGGCAGGGTATTTCATCGCGCCTTGACCATGGATGCGAATGCCGGCCAGATGTTGGCCAGGATGATCGGATGGGCTGCGGCGGTCGGATGCATGCGGTCGCCCTGGAACAGCGCCGGTTTGTCGGCCACGCCTTCGAGCATGAACGGCACCAGCGATGCCTTGTATTTGGTCGCCAGGCCCTTGTACATGCCGAAGAAGCGCTCGGTGTAGTCGCGCCCGTAATTGGGCGGCATGCGCATCCCGACCAGCAGTACGCGCGCCTTGTTCTTGTCGGCCAGCTCCAGCATGCTGCGCAGGTTCGCCTCGGCGGCAGCGACCGGCTGGCCGCGCAGGCCGTCATTGGCGCCCAGCTCGATCACGACGATGGCGGGATGGTGCTGTGCGATCAGGGCCGGCAGGCGCGCCAGGCCGCCGCTGGTGGTCTCGCCGCTGATGCTGGCATTGACGACGGCGGCATTGACATGCTCGGCCTTGATCTTGTTCTCGAGCAGGGCAACCCAGCCGCTGCCGCGCGTCAGGCCGTATTCGGCAGAGAGGCTGTCGCCAAGCACCAGCACGGTTTTTGGTGCAGAATAGGCGCTGGCCGAGGCACTCAGCATGAGCAGGGCGCACAGCGTCCAATTTTTGAGACTAGCAAGCATGCGTGACATTCCAGAAGGTTCCAAAAGTGACGTGAAGAATTCGGGCAAGGCGGTCGCCGCCATCGAAGTGGTCAACCTGTCCAAGCGGGTAGCCGATGCGAGCGGCGAGCTCACTATCCTGCACAACGTGGATTTTACAGTGCAACCGGCCGAGACGCTCGCCATTGTCGGCGCGTCCGGCTCGGGCAAATCGACCTTGCTTGGTTTGCTGGCCGGGCTCGATACGCCGTCCAGCGGCAAGGTGATCCTGGCTGGGCAGGATATCTTTGCGCTCGACGAGGACGGCCGCGCCGGCCTGCGCATGGCGCGCCTGGGTTTTGTGTTCCAGTCTTTCCAGCTGCTGGCGCACCTGACCGCGCTCGAGAACGTGATGCTGCCGCTGGAACTGCGCGGCGAATCCGATGCGCGGGAAAAGGCCAGTGCCATGCTGGGCCGGGTCGGCCTGTCGAGCCGCCTGAAGCACTACCCCAAATATCTGTCCGGCGGCGAGCAGCAGCGCGTGGCGCTGGCGCGCGCCTTCGTCACCGAGCCGCCGTTGTTGTTCGCTGACGAACCGACCGGCAGCCTGGACGCGGCTACCGGCGAGGCAGTGATCCAGCTGATGTTCGACCTCAATCGCGAGCGCGGCTCGACCCTGGTGCTGGTCACGCACGATCCATCGATCGCCGCGCGCTGCGGGCGCATCATCACAATTGCGGCCGGGCGCCTGGTGTAAAGTTCAGCGCCACGCGTTCGTTCAGTACCGCACGCAGCGCCGCCGGCAATTCGCCGGCCGTCATCCCGATCGGACCGACACCTTGCTCCACCAGGCGGTCGGCCGCCGCACCATGCATCCAGACGGCGCCCAGCGCGGCCTCGCGCGCCGGCCATCCCTGCGCCAGCAAGGCCCCGCAGGTCCCGGCCAGCACGTCGCCGGTGCCGCCGGTGGCCAGCCCTGGATTGCCGGTTGGATTAATCACGGCCATGCCGCCTGGCTCGGCGATGATGCTGCCAGAACCCTTGAGCACGACGATTTTGCCGAAGCGGGCCGCCAGTTCGCGCGCGGCAGCCAGCCGGTCGCCCTGCACGACGGGGGCCGTGACGCCGAGCAGGCGTGCGGCCTCGAGCGGATGTGGGGTCAGGATCGCCGCAGCCTGACGCGCCGACAGGCGTGCCTGCAGCTCGGCGCTGGCCGCAATCAGGTTCAGTGCGTCGGCATCGATCACCAGCGGCGCGCTCCCGGCCAAGGCCTTGGACAGCATGCTGCCGGCCTGCGCCGAGCTTCCCATTCCCGGCCCCAGCACCAGCGTGCAGCGGGTGATGTCAAAGCCGGCCGCGTCGCGGAACATGATTTCCGGGTGCACGCTGTCGAACGCCGGTCCCGGATCGATGGACGCGACGAACACCCGGCCCGCGCCGCAGAACAGCGCCGCGCGCGCAGCGAGCACCGGCGCGCCCGCCATGCCGGCCGCGCCGCCGACAATCGCGACGTCGCCGAAACTGCCCTTGTGCGTGTTGTGCGGGCGCGGGGCGAGGTGGCCGGCAAACAGCGCGGGCGCATTGAGCAAGCAGGCGGCGGCAGGCAACAGGGCCACATCGATACCGAGCGGCGCCACCAGCACGTGGCCGGCGACGTCGCGCCCGGCAAAGGTGTGCAGGCCCGGTTTGTCGCCGATGAAAGTCAGCGTGCAGCTGGCTCGCACGGCAACCCCGTCCGGGCCGATCACGGCGCCGGTATCGGCATCGAGGCCGCTCGGCACATCGAGCGCCAGCACCGGGCAGTTTAGCTGATTGACGGCCAGCGCCAGCGCGCGCGCAGCGCCGGCCAATGGGCGCGCGAGGCCGATGCCGAACAGGCCGTCGATCACCAGGCCCCATTCCTGGCCAGCGGGCAGGGCATCGATGAAGCGTGCATCGCTCGCTTGCGCGCGTTCGAATGCGTGCACGGTCTCCGGCGCGCTCATGGCGCTGCCTTTGAGATGCAGGATGCTGACCTCGATGCCAGCCTGCGCCAGGTTGGCTGCCGCCTCCAGGGCGTCGCCGCCGTTGTTGCCTGGCCCGGCCAGCACCAGCACTGCATGGCCACGCAGCAGTTCGATCGCGGTGGCGGCTGCGGCTTGCCCGGCGCGCTGCATCAGCGTTCCCGGCGGCAAACCTGCGGCAGCGGCCTGTTCGATGGCGCGGATCTCGGCAACGCTGTAAATGGATGTCATTTTCGAATTATTCCACATAAAATTTTGGGCGGTCGGCACTACAATAGCGCACACGACACAGCTTGAGGATGAACATGGACTGGCAATTCTGGATCGATCGCGGCGGCACCTTTACCGACATTGTGGCGCGCCAGCCCGACGGCCGCCTGGTTACCCACAAACTGCTGTCGGAAAATCCCGAGCAGTACCGCGATGCCGCCGTCGCCGGCATCCGCCACCTGCTCGGCCTCGCTGCCGATGCAGCGATTCCGGTCGCCGCCATCGAGGCGGTGAAGATGGGCACGACAGTGGCCACCAACGCGCTGCTCGAACGCAAGGGCGAGCCGACCGCGCTGGCCATCACGCGCGGCTTTCGCGACGCCCTGCGCATAGCCTACCAGAACCGCCCGCGCTTGTTCGACCGGCATATCGTGCTGCCCGAGCTGCTCTACAGCCACGTGGTCGAGGTCGACGAACGCATGGGCGCCCACGGCGAGCTGCTGGTGGCGCTCGACGAGGAGGGCACCCGCGAGGGTTTGCAAGCGGCCTACGACCAGGGCCTGCGTTCGCTGGCGATCATTTTCATGCATGGCTACCGCTATACCGAACACGAAGCGGCGACCGAGCGCATCGCGCGCGCGATCGGCTTTGCCCAGGTCTCGGTATCGCACCAGGTCAGCCCGATGATGAAGCTGGTGGCGCGTGGCGACACCACCGTCGTCGATGCCTATCTGTCTCCCATCCTGCGGCGCTATGTCGACCAGGTCGCCGGCCAGATGCCCGACGTGAACCTGCAGTTCATGCAGTCCAACGGCGGCCTGACCAACGCCCACACTTTCCAGGGCAAGGACAGCATCCTGTCCGGGCCAGCCGGCGGCATCGTCGGCATGGTGCGCGCCAGCCAGCTGGCCGGTTTCGAACGCGTGATCGGCTTCGACATGGGCGGCACGTCGACCGACGTCTCTCACTTCTCGGGTGAATTCGAGCGTGTGTTCGAGACCCAGGTGGCCGGCGTGCGCATGCGTGCGCCGATGATGAGCATCCATACGGTGGCCGCGGGCGGCGGCTCGATCCTGCATTTCGACGGCAGCCGCTATCGCGTCGGCCCCGACAGCGCGGGCGCCAATCCGGGCCCGGCCAGTTATCGGCGCGGCGGTCCGCTGGCGGTCACCGACTGCAACGTCATGCTGGGAAAAATACAGCCCGAGCACTTTCCCAAAGTATTCGGCGTCAACGCCAATGAGGCGCTCGACCCCGAAGCGGTGCGCGCAAAATTTTCCGAGATGGCGCACCGTATCGGCGCGGCGACCGGCGCCACTCCGGATCCGGAGCAGGTCGCCGACGGCTTTATCCAGATCGCCGTGGGCAATATGGCCAACGCGATCAAGCAGATCTCGGTGCAGCGCGGCCATGACGTGACCGAGTATGCGCTGACCAGTTTCGGCGGCGCCGGCGGCCAGCATGCCTGCCTGGTAGCCGATGCGCTGGGCATGAAAACCGTGTTCGTCCATTCGCTGGCGGGCGTCATGTCGGCTTATGGCATGGGCCTGGCCGACCAGACCGCGATGCGCGAAGCGGCGGTCGAGGTGCGCCTGGCGGACATCGGCCACGAGGCGCTGGCGCACAAGCTGGCCGCGCTGGGCGAGGGCGTGGTGCGCGAATTGGCCGACCAGGGCGTGGCCAATGAACGCATCCGCCTGGTGCAGCGCGTGCACCTGCGCTACGAAGGCACGGATTCGGCCATCATCGTGCTGTTCGACGGCGCCGCGCAGATGAAAACGCAATTCGAAACGGCCTACAAAAAGCGCTTTTCGTTCCTGATGCCGACCAAGGCGCTGGTGGTCGAAGCGGTGTCGGTCGAAGCGATCGGCGCCTCCGATGCGCCGGCCGAAACGGTGCTGCAGGCGGCGCCGCGCAACGGCCCGCTGGCCGCGCACGAGACGGTGCGCATGTACGGCGCCGGCGCCTGGCACGACACTGGCTTGTATCAGCGCGCGGGCATCCGCATCGGTGACCTGATCCGCGGCCCGGCCATCATCGCCGAGGACAACGCCACCACGGTAGTTGAACCGGGCTGGCAGGCCGAGGTCACGCCGCACAACCACATGGTGCTGACCCGGATCGAAGCCTTGCCTGAACGGCGTGCGATCGGCACCACGGCCGATCCGGTGATGCTGGAAATTTTCAATAACCTGTTCATGTCGATCGCCGAACAAATGGGCCTGCGCCTGCAGAACACCGCCTATTCGGTCAACATCAAGGAACGGCTCGACTTCAGCTGCGCCATTTTCGACGCTGACGGCAACCTGATCGCCAACGCCCCGCACATGCCGGTGCACTTGGGCTCGATGGGCGAGAGCATCAAGACGGTGATGACCGAAAACGCCGGCAAGATGCGGCCGGGCGACGTGTTCATGCTCAACGATCCGTATCACGGCGGCACCCACCTGCCCGACGTGACGGTCATTTCGCCGGTGTTCGACGAGGCCGGCGCTGCGATCCTGTTCTACGTCGGCTCGCGCGGCCACCATGCCGACATCGGCGGCACCACGCCCGGCTCGATGCCGCCCGACTCGGTGGTGATCGAGCAGGAGGGTGTCCTGATCGACAATTTCAAACTGGTCGACGGCACCGACGGCCTGCTGCGCGATACCGAAGCGCGTGCCTTGCTCAATGGCGCGCGCTACCCGGCCCGCAACCCCGACCAGAACATGGCGGACCTGCGCGCCCAGGTGGCGGCCAACCAGAAGGGCGTCGACGAACTGCGCAAAATGGTCGCGCACTTCGGCCTGCACGTGGTCCAGGCCTACATGGGCCACGTGCAGGATAACGCCGAAGAAGCAGTGCGGCGCGTCATCACGGCGCTGGTGGACGGCCAGTACACCGTTCAGCTCGACAACGGCGCGCAGATCCAGGTCGCGATCCGGGTCGACCAGGCCTCGCGCAGCGCCGAGATCGATTTCAGCGGCACCTCGGGCCAGCTGCCGAACAACTTCAACGCGCCGTCGGCGGTATGCATGGCGGCCGTGCTGTACGTGTTCCGCACGCTGGTCGACGATGAGATTCCGCTCAATGCCGGTTGCCTGAAGCCGCTGCACGTGATCATCCCGCCAGGGTCGATGCTCAATCCGCACTATCCGGCGTCGGTCGTGTCGGGCAACGTCGAAACTTCGACCTGCATCACCAACGCCCTGTATGGAGCGCTGGGCGTGATGGCGGCCTCGCAGGGCACGATGAACAATTTCACCTTCGGCAATGCGAAATACCAGTATTACGAAACGATTTCAGGCGGTTCGGGCGCAGGCAATGGCTTCAACGGCACCGACGTGGTCCAGACCAATATGACCAACTCGCGCCTGACCGATCCGGAGATCCTCGAATTCCGCTTCCCGGTCCGGCTCGAAAGCTATGAAATCCGGCACGGCTCGGGCGGGGCAGGGCGCTGGCAGGGCGGCAATGGCGGCGTGCGCAAGGTGCGCTTCCTGGAGCCGATGACGGCCGCCATCCTGTCCAACAACCGCATCCACGCGCCGTTCGGCATGGACGGCGGCAGTCCCGGCGCGACCGGCATCAACACGGTGGTGCGCGCCGATGGCCGGGTGGAGCAATTGGCGCACATCGGCAAGACCGACATGGCGGCCGGCGACCTGTTCGTCATTGAAACGCCGGGCGGCGGAGGGTACGGTCAGTGAAGCGTCAGGGAAGCGCGATGGCCAGCGCGCTTTCCGCCCTAAGTTTGAGCTTTGCCAGCCGGTCCACGGGAAACTCGGCCGCCGCCTCGGGGTAGAGTGTCGCAAACGCGTCGTCAATGAAGAGCATGCCAGGCTGGTGCTCGCCGTCATCCTTGCGCGCGTCGTGGAAAATGGCGTACGCCAGTTTTTCCTTGATCCACAGGGCTTCGGTGTATTCGTCGCCCTTGGTATGGCTGATCGTTTCCTGGACAAATAACTGATCGCCGAGTGAATTGGTCACCAGCCGGTTTCCGCTGCTGGCCAGGACGTTGCGGCAGCGTTTGCCTGACTTGTCCTCATCGAAGTATTCAAGATGGACCGTCTGTTTGAACTGCGGAACGCGCTGAAACCGCTGCGTGGCGGCGTCGCTGCCGCGGGCGCCGCACGAATTGCGGACCTCGTGCATGACGTCTTCGGCGGTCGACGCGTCAGCCACGCCGCCTGCCTGGTTGACGTAGCCGATCGGTAGGTCAGACCCGCTCGCACTCCAGCGAAACCCCTTGTCCATGTCAGCGTGCCGGGCCTGGCTGTTCGGGAAGTAGGGCAGCACACGGACCTCTTGTGCATGGATTTCGTAGTGGGGTGGCGTATGGATGACGAGGTTCCACTGGGGATTTTCGTGGCGCGCCAACGCCACTGTGTCCAGCGACGCCTTGTCGACGTGCGTGATATAGAAAGACTTGACCAGGAATTTATCCTTGTTTTCGATTTTCTTTGCAGCTTCTTCCGACACCGATGCCAGGCCATTATGGCCGTCCTGTAAATCCACCCGGTCGAGCTGATAATCGCCGGGGAACGGCAGGTGCGCTTCGAAGGGCAGGCCAATATCGCCATTGGCGCTGTCAATGTAGACGGCGGCAGATACGGTGACATCGTCGGCCACCATCGAGCACGACTGGGGATGAATGGACCAGATACTGCCGCGGCACACCTCGTGTTTTTTTAAGTCCGGATCTTGCATCGCCCGCGCCGTATAGGTGAAGGTCGCGGATAGAAATTTCACATTGGCTGGCGCGCCGTTTTGAAACTTCATCAGCAGAAATGGCCGGTCCTTGGGCAGGTTCTTGAAAGCGTGGATGGTCGGATGGCCGATGGGATACCAAGTCCAGAACATCAGCGAGGAAAATGCGATGACGAGGGCCCAACAAATTTTTTTCTTCACGTTTTGAGCAAGTAGTGTCGTGATATTAATATTATTGTAACGGAATTAAACTATTCGGAACGACCATTCGTGCACTTTGGTTTTGCGATTATTGCTACACTAGGTACTCAATGACAAAACTGGACGCTATCTTGGACGAGAAGGATTACACGCTGCCGCACAGGACCGAACCAGTCTTTAGCACGGACGGACCGGCCGAGTCGCCGCCCCACGCTCCGGAAATGGACGAGGCGCCTGCATGGCTGAACGAGCAGCCGGCGCCGCCCGCCGAGAGGCGGAACTGGAAAGACACGCTGCTTTTCTGGAGCGCGTCGATCGCGGGCGTGGTCGTGGTATTTGCGGCCGCCATGTGGCTGTTCGACGAGCACGGCGCAAGCCGTCCGGCGACTGTGCAGGCGAGCGCCCAGCGCGCTCCAGTGCCGGCTGCGGCGCCCGCCACGCCAGCGGCGGCGGCCAGCACTTTGCCGCCGCTGGTCTTGCTTGCTCCGACGCCAGGGACGGCAACACCCCCCAAAATCGACAAGCCTGCGCCCGTGCTGGCCAAGCTGCCGTCCGCGCCATCGGTGCCGAAGCTGGCGTCCCCGAAAGCGGCGGCCTCGAAAGTGGCCGGGCCGAAGCCGGCAGCTCCGAAGCTTGCCGCCAGGACTGGGCCGATCAAGCCGCCGTCCAAGGGAATGCCCGCGACGCCACACAAGGCGCTGCCGGCCAAAGCGACCGCAGTGCAGCTGACGGTGAAAGCGAAAGCCGGCGTGGCCGTCAAAAAGCCAGCCGTGGCGGGCAAACACGTTCCACTGGCGATGAAGGTGAAGACGAAGGCGAAGGCGAAGCCAAGGGCGCTGGCAGGCATCACTTTGCCGCCGGCGCGCGAGCGCATCGTGCAGCGCGACCCGGCCCGCGCGCCAGTCGCGGCCCCGACCCAAGTCCCGGCTCCAGCCGCGCCCGCAGCGCGCAAATGCCAGCCGGGCGAACTGGCCAGGGAATGCGCTGCCAATAACTAGGTCGAAATGCCGTACTTGCGCTTGGCGGCTGCGTAACTGTCGCTCAGCGGTCCGAGCGCCAGGTGGGCCCCATCGAGCTTGCGGATGGTGTCGATCTGCTGATGGCACGTTTCGGCCAGGTGGTGGTCCCATCCCAGCTCGCCGAGCTGGCGCAGGATGCCGTTGGCCAGCGCAATCATGACCTGCAGGTTCGACGGCGATTTGTGCAGCGCCTCGAGCAGTGTCTGGACCGCGCCTTTCAGGTCGCCCATATGGGTTTTTTCTTCCGCCACGGTCAGCAGATTCTGGGACTGCAGCTTGAGTTGCGTGCCCATGCCATCGGCCAGGTCCTGGCGTCCCGCCTTGACGAATACCCCCATCGCCTGCTGCATCGACACGCCGCTGTCGACATCATTCATCACTGCCAGCATGACGTCCGCGGCTTCCTTGTCCAGTTTGTTGTTCAGGCAGCTCTTGGCAAGGCCGATCTTCAGCCCGCTCGACAATCCCGCCGCGGTGCGCACCGCGCTGACGGCACTGGATAACTCGGTGATGGTCGCCTCGGCGTTGCCGGCCGATTCGTGCAGCATCGCCACCGAAATGGCCCTGCAGATGTCGGCATTCGGATTGCCGCGCAAGGATTTTTCCATGTCGCGGATGATCGCGCTGGCCTGGGTCGGGTCGCCTTTCTTGATCAGCGTCTTGACCAGGTTGACGTGGTCCTCGGGTTGGCGAAATTCCGAATACTTGGACTTGGAGATCACCTGCTTGAACGATTTTTCGGCCGCGTTGACGTCGCCCGCTTCGAGCGCCACTTCGCCCAGCGTGCGCAGGCGCCGCACCACATGCGGTGAAATGACCACGGCATCTTCGAGGATTTTTTGCGCGCCGGGCGCGTCGCCGTTGGCCTCGCGGCAACGCGCCAGCAGATCGTAGGCCGCCATCAGCTTCGGGTTGTCGACGATCAGCACGTTGAGCACTTTCTCGGCGTCCTCCACCCGGCCCAGCGCGAACAGCGTGCGTCCCAAGCCAAGCTGGGCCCAGCCGATCGGCTTGGTGGCCAGCACTTCGGTGTAGAGCTGCTCCGCCTCGGCCAGCTCCTCCAGGCTCACGTGCAATTCGGCGCGCAGGCGGATGAAATCGGCGCCGTAGCGCGGATTGGCTGCCTGGGCAGTCACGCTGGCCTTGATCGCCTCGCGCAGGTTGCCCTGGCCAATCAGCAGGTACACCGGCATGAAGGCCGAGCGCCGCTCGAGCGCACGGCTGATGCGCTGGCTCAGCACATCGACCGTGAACGGCTTGAGGATATAGTCGGTCGGCGTCAGTTCGGCCGCGCTGACGACCTTGCTGTAGACGCCCTCGGAGGTCAGCATGATGAAAATCGTCAGCAGCCCGATCAGCTTGTGGTGGCGCAAGTCTTCCAGCAGCTGCTGGCCATCCTGGCCGTCGGCGCCGCCGCCGAGATCGTATTCGCACAGCACAATGTCGTAGGAGCGCTTGCCCAGCTGCCGGATGGCGGTCCCGGAACTGACCGCGAACTCGACCTTGGTGATGTTGGCCTGGACCAGCATGTTCTGCAGGCTGCCGCGCATGCCCGGGTTCGGATCGATGACCAATACCGACAAATTCGCATAATCTTGCATCGTGTTTCGCTCTCGTTTCCCGGTAGGCGGGTCGCTATGACTGGTATCGGCAGGCGCTGCAAACTCTTGAAACTGTACGATACGCTATTGTCCATGTGCTGGGCAACTGCGGACTTCGCTCTGTATGGTGCAACGCGGTATAATGCTGGCCTAAAGGTTTTCACTTTAACCCGCAGCCACGCTGCATCAACCACCTCCCAATCATGTTGATACTGCCGGGTTCCAATGCCCTGTCTTCTTTCCGTAGCCTCCGCCTCCTGAACCAACTGCAGGCCGCCGCGCCCGCCATTGTCGGGATCCAGGCGCGCTTCTATCACTTCATCGATACCAGCGTTGCGCTGTCGGACGACGACACCACCCGCCTCGGCGCCATGCTGACCTACGGGGAACCGGCCGCGGAAGCGCCGCACGGCGGCGCCGTCGAAGCGTTCTTCGTCATTCCCCGGCTCGGCACCATTTCGCCGTGGGCCTCGAAGGCGACCGACATCGCGCACAACTGCGGCATGGCCCATGTGCACCGGATCGAACGCGGCGTCGCCTTCAGCGTGATCCTCAAGGGCGGCCTGCTGGGCAGCAGCCTGGGCGCGGCCAAGCACCTGACCGACAGCGAGACCGAGGCCGTTGCGGCCCTGCTGCACGACCGCATGACTGAAACGGTGCTGCGCAGCGCCGACGACGCGGTGCACCTGTTCCGCGAACTCGAAGCGAAGCCCTACGAATCGATCGACGTGATCAAGGCCGGCAAGCACGCGCTGGAGAAAGCCAATACCGACCTTGGCCTGGCCATGTCGGACGACGAGATCGACTACCTGCTCGAAGCGTTCACCCGCGCCGAACGCAATCCGACCGACGTCGAACTGATGATGTTCGCGCAGGCGAACAGCGAGCATTGCCGCCACAAGATCTTCAACGCCGACTTCATCGTCGACGGCGTGGCGCAGGAAAAATCGCTGTTCCAGATGATCAAGAACACCCACCAGCTGCAGCCGAAGGGCACCATCGTCGCCTACAGCGACAACTCGTCGATCATGGAAGGGGCCACTGTGATGCGCTTCTATCCGCGCGGCGACAACCATGAATACGCGCCGTCGACCGAACTGACCCACACCCTGATGAAGGTCGAGACGCACAACCACCCGACCGCGATTTCGCCATTCCCGGGCGCCTCGACCGGCGCCGGCGGCGAGATCCGCGACGAAGGCGCGACCGGGCGCGGCGCCAAGCCGAAGGCCGGCCTGGCCGGTTTCACCGTATCGAACCTGATGATCCCGGGCGCGGTGCAGCCATGGGAAAACGCCGGCAGCGTCACCGCGCCGTTCAGCGAACGCCTGGCCAGCGGCGCCTACGGCAAGCCAGACCGCATCGCTTCGCCGCTGCAAATCATGATCGAGGGCCCGCTCGGCGGCGCCGCGTTCAGCAACGAATTCGGCCGGCCGGTCCTGGGCGGCTACTTCCGCACCTATGAACAGAACGTCGGGCGCCTGTGCGCCGGGACCGCCGATGCGGTGTTCGGCTACCACAAGCCGATCATGATCGCCGGCGGCATCGGCAATATCTCGGGCCAGCACACGCACAAGAACGACATCCCGGTCGGCAGCCTGCTGGTCCAGCTGGGCGGTCCGGGCATGCGCATCGGCATGGGCGGCAGCGCAGCGTCGTCGATGGCGACCGGCACCAACACGGCCGACCTGGACTTCGATTCGGTCCAGCGCGGCAATCCCGAAATGGAACGGCGCGCGCAGGAAGTGATCAACCGCTGCTGGCAGATGGGCGCGGACAATCCGATCATCTCGATCCACGATGTGGGTGCGGGCGGCCTGTCGAATGCCTTCCCTGAAATCACCAACGACGCCAAGCGCGGCGCGATTTTCGACCTGCGCAAGATCCCGCTCGAAGAAAGCGGCATGGCGCCCAAGGAAATCTGGAGCAACGAGTCGCAGGAACGCTATGTGCTGGCGATCGCGCCGGAAAGCCTGGCGCTGTTCACCGCCATGTGCGAACGCGAGCGCTGCCTGTTCGCCGCCGTCGGCGTGGCCACCGAAGAACGCCAATTGAAGCTGATCGACACGGAGCAGGGCAATGCGCCAGTCGACATGCCGATGGACGTCCTGCTCGGCAAGCCGCCCAAGATGCAGCGCGACGCGCACCACGTGCACACCGCCTTCCCGGCGATCGACCTGACCGGCCTGGACCTGGCGGATGTGGCCAGGCGGGTGCTGCTGCTGCCAACCGTGGCCGACAAGTCCTTCCTGATCACCATTGGCGACCGCACCGTCGGCGGCACCACCGTGCGCGACCAGATGGTCGGCCCATGGCAGGTGCCGGTGGCCGATTGCGCCGTCACCGCGATGAGCTTCGAAGGCTACCTGGGCGAAGCGATGGCGATGGGCGAGCGCACACCGCTGGCCGTCATCAACGCCGCTGCCTCGGGCCGCATGGCCGTCGGCGAGGCGATCACCAACATCGCCGCCGCCGCCATCAACGACATCTCCGACATCAAGCTGTCGGCCAACTGGATGGCCGCCTGCGGCCAGCCGGGCCAGGACGCGGCGCTGTTCGACACCGTCAAGGCGATTGGCATGGAACTGTGCCCGGCGCTGGGGATCAGCATCCCGGTCGGCAAGGATTCGCTGTCGATGCGCACCACCTGGAAGGACGAGGGCGAGGCCAAGGCAGTCATGTCGCCGGTATCGCTGATCGTCTCCTCGTTCGCGCCGGTGGCCGACATCCGCCGTTCGCTGACGCCGCAAATCCGTACCGACGCGGGCGAGACGGCGCTGATCCTGATCGACCTCGGACGCGGCAAGAACCGCCTCGGCGCATCGGCGCTGTCGCTGGTGACCGAGCAGCTCGGCAACGAGACCCCGGACGTGGACAGCGCGGACGACCTGAAGGCCTTCTTCGGCGCCATCCAGCGCCTCAATACCGAAGGCCGGCTGCTGGCCTACCATGACCGCTCCGATGGCGGCCTGTACGCCACCCTGTGCGAAATGGCGTTTGCCGGCCGATCGGGCCTGACCGTCAACCTCGACATCCTCGCGCTCGAAAGCGAGCACGCGGCCGACTGGGGCGACGCCAAGAACTGGGCCGGCCAGGTGGCCGAACGGCGCAACGAACTGACGCTGCGCGCCTTGTTCAACGAAGAACTGGGCGCCGTGATCCAGGTCCTGGACGCCGACAAGAGCACCGTGATGAACGTGCTGCGCGAATTCAATCTGGGCGCGTGCAGTCATATCATCGGCAAGCCGAACGAGCGCGGCGCGATTGAGTTTACGCGCGACGCCAAGCTGATCTACAACGAGCAGCGCAGCGCCCTGCATCGGCTGTGGAGCGAAACGAGCTGGCGCATTGCGCGCCTGCGCGACAATCCGGACTGCGCCGATGCCGAATACGAGCGCCTGCTGGACGAAACCGATCCCGGCATCTCGCCGGTGCTGACGTTCGAGCCGGGCGAGAACATCGCCGCGCCATTCGTGGCCACCGGCGTGCGTCCGCGCGTGGCGATCCTGCGCGAACAGGGCGTCAATTCGCATATCGAGACGGCCTGGGTCATGCACCAGGCGGGCTTCACGGCGGTCGACGTGCACATGAGCGACTTGATTGCCGGCCGCGCCAGGCTGGACGACTTCCAGGGCGTCATTGCCGTGGGCGGTTTCTCGTACGGCGACGTGCTGGGCGCCGGCGAAGGCTGGGCCAAGACCATCCTGTTCAACGACCAGCTGCTCGACCAGTTCGCGCGCTTCTTCGCGCGCGCCGACAGCTTCGGGCTGGGCGTGTGCAATGGCTGCCAGATGATGAGCAACCTGAAGGCGATCATTCCGGGTGCGCAGGCATGGCCCAAGTTCACGCGCAATAAATCGGAACAGTTCGAGGCGCGCTTCGCGATGGTCGAAGTGCTCGATTCGCCGTCGATTTTCTTCCAGGGCATGGCCGGCACCAAGACCGCGATCGCGATCGCGCACGGCGAAGGCTATGCGGACTTCTCGCAGACCGGCGACATCGAGGCGGCCGTCAAGGCGCTGCGCTATGTCGACAACCGCGGCGCGGCCACCGAAGCGTATCCGTTCAACCCGAACGGTTCGCCCGCCGGGCTGACCGCCGTGACCACGGCCGACGGCCGCTTCACGGTGATGATGCCGCACGCCGAACGCGTATTCCGCTCGGCGCAGCAATCGTGGCATCCGCAATCGTGGGGCGAGGATTCGCCGTGGATGCGCATGTTCCGCAACGCGCGCGCATTCATCGGCTAACAAGTCGCTAGGCGAAGGGCGGGTCTGGCAGTACAGTAGGAGGCGCAAACGCCTGTTTGCTGTGTGACGGAGCCGCCCGATGTTTTCTGACTATCATTTGCCCGCCGCTGTCCTGCTGCTCGCCTTCGTCGCGCCGGCACTGGCGGCGGATACGGTCAGGCTGACCGGCCACCCCAACTGGCCGCCTTTTTCGTGGCAGCGCGGGGACAAGATCGCCGGTATCGGTGCGGAGCTGGCCGAGATCGTATTCAAGGATTTGGGGCTGGCCGTCATCAGTGTCCCGAGCGGCAACTGGAAGCGCGCGCAGGCCCAGGTGGCGGCCGGCGCCGCAGACGTGCTGGTGGCCGCCTACAGCACCGCCGAGCGCCGCGCCTACCTCGCGTATCCGGCCACGCCCTTCATGCAGGACATCAATGTGGTGTGGGTGCAGGAAGGACGCCAGTTTCCGTTCCAGCGCTGGGAAGACCTGATCGGCAAGCACGGCACGGCCATGCTGGGCGAAAGCTATGGCCAGCAGTTCGACGAATTCATCAAGAGCAAGCTGCAGATCGAATGGGTCAGCAAGCCGTCCCAGAGCCTGCAGCAGCTGGTGATGGGGCGCGCCGATTACTATCCTTTCAGCTTGCACGGCGGCCAAATCCAGGTCCAGCAATTTGGCTACAGCGGGCGCATCGCCTACCTGCCGATGCCGATTTCGACCGAGAACATCTACATCGCGATCTCCAAGAAGAGCAAGTTCCTGGCGTATCTGCCGCAGATCGAGGCGGCCATCGCGGCGCGCCTGGCCGATGGCACCGTCGAGCGGCTGATCCGCAAGAATACGCCATGAAAAAGCCGCCACCTGCCTGAGTGCGATCTGGATCGCTTTCAGGCGGGTGGCGGCTTTTTTGAAGCGCCGATCCGGATTACTGGATCTTCGCTTTCTTCATCAGTTCATCGCGGAACACTTGCAGCTTGCGCTGCTGTACGCTGTCGGTCGCTTGCTGTTTGACTTCTTCGAACGAGGCGATCTTGGACGGACGCACATCTTCGAGCTTGATCACGTGGTAGCCGTAGCTGGTCTTGACCGGCACGTCGGTGACTGCGCCTTTTTGCAGCGCTGCCATGGCTTTCGAGAACTCGGGCGCCAGGTCGTTCACGCTCATCCACTCGACCAGGTCGCCACCGTTGGCTGCGGTACTATCTTTCGACATGGTTTTTGCCAGGTCTTCAAACTTGCTGCCGGCTTTGATCTTGGCGATTGCTGCCTTCGCTTCGTCTTCGGTCGCGACCAGGATATGGCGGGCATGGTATTCCTTGTCGCCGCGCTGCAGCTTGTAGCGGTCGTACTCGGCCCGCACTTCCGCGTCCGAGACCGGGTGCTTCTTGACGAAGTCGGCCAGCATGGCGTTGATGATGATGCTCTGGCGCGCGTTTTCAAGGGCCGCCTTGACGTCGGCGCGGGTGCCCACGCCTTGCTTGTCGGCTTCCTGGATCAGCACTTCACGCACGATCAGGTTGCGCTTGACGGCTTCGCGCAGTTGCGGGGAATCGGTTTGCTTGCCTTGGGCGACTTCTTGCTTGACTAACAGTTCGATTTTCGAATTCGGAATAGGCTTGCCATTGACGGTGGTTTGCGCGAACGCAGGCGCGGCGGCCAGGGCAATGAGGGCTAACATCAGACGGGCGGGCTTCAAAATCATTGTTCAGATCCTATAAAAATGAGGGGCAAATGCGCCGGGGGCAGGGCGCGGTCCCAAACAATCAAAATTACTTAGTTCTTGATGACGGCCTTCTTGACCATCTGTTCCTGGTATGCGCGCACTTTGTTCTGCTGCAGTTGCTGGACAATACGTGGCTTGAGCTCTTCGAACGAAATCAGTTTGGTCGGACGGGTGTCGTCCAGCTTGATGACGTGGAAACCGTTCTCGGTTTGCACTGGGGTGGCCGACACGCCGCCTTTTTGCAGTGCGACGAACGCGTCGCTAAACCCTTTTGGGAAGTTTCCTGGGGTGACCCAGTCCAGGTCGCCGCCGGTGTTGGCCGTTTCCTGGTGCTTCGAACCCTTGGCCAGCTCTTCGAACTTGGCGCCGCCCTTGAGCTTGGCAATGATGGCCTTCGCTTCCTCTTCGGTCCCGACCAGGATATGGCGAACATGGTATTCCTTGTCGCCAGTCTGCAGCTTGTACTGGTCGTACTCGGCTTTCATTTCTTCGTCCGTGATCTTGGCCTTGCCGACCACATCGTACATCAGCGCGTTCAGCACCAGCTTTTCGCGGGCGGCATCGAGCTGCTTCTTGACTTCGGGATTCTTGTCGAAACCCTGCTTGAGGGCTTCCTGCATCATCACTTCGCGCGCAATCAGGTCGTTCTTGATCATCTCGCGCAATTGCGGCGAGTCCGGTTGCTGGCCTTGGGCGACGACTTCCTTGACGATCGCGTTCACGCGTTCCATCGGGATCTGCTTTCCGTTGACGACGGCAACGTTTTGCGCAAAGGCCGGCAGGGCGGCGACAGTGATCATTGCTAACAGCAAGCGGGCTGGCTTTAAGGTCATTATTAATTCCTGATTGGGGAAAGTTACTTGGACAAAAAATTAATTGTTTTACTTGGCGTTCAATTGTCGAATAGATTTCTTAAGGCCCGCTGAATCGGCGCCGCGCTCACAGCTCGGATGGGGCAATGGCGGTGATGGCAAGCGCATGAATTTCAGTGTGCATCATATCGTGCACAGAATCATACACGAGTCGATGCCGCATGACGAGTTTGAGCCCTTCAAAACGCGCTGAAACGATGCTCAGCCGGTAGTGTCCGCCACCCGAGGCCGCCCCCGCATGGCCGGCGTGCAGCGCCGACTCATCGGTCAGCTCCAGCCGTGATGGCTGCAGCGCCGCCGTGAGCAGGGCGCGGATGCGCTCTGGCCGGTCCGCCGCGCTCATGCCTGCTCCTCTTCGATGTACTTCGACAGGTACAGCGTCTGGCCCACGATAAAAGCAAACATGATGCCGGTAATGCCGAACAGCTTGAAGTTGACCCAGGCGCTATCGTTGCCCTTGAAGATGACGAACGCGGCCAGCAGGTTGATGAAGCCGAGCGCCGTGAAAAACACCATCCACGCCAGCCCAACCCGCTGCCACACTTGTTCGGGCAGCTTGATCTGCTCTTCCATGGTCTGGCGCATCAGGTTCTTCTTGAAACCGAACTGCGACACAGCCATTGAGATCGCAAACACCCAGTACAAGATGGTCGGTTTCCACAAGATGAAATCCGGGTTGTGGAAATAAATGGTCAGGCTGCCGAACACCGTGATGATGAGAAAGGATACCCACAGCATGCCGTCGACATCGCGTCCGCGCAGCTTGACGTAGGCGATCTGCGCGACGGTCGCCACGATCACGACCGCAGTCGCGAGCATGATGGGCGCCTGGTCCGGCTTGATGGCGCCGCCGGAAATAAAGACGCCCATATAGGTCGTCACGAAGGCGTAGGCCGCCTGTTCGAAGAGCTTGGCGAGCCTGAATACGCCGAAAAACAGCGCAACGGGCAAAAGGTCGAACAAAAATTTCATGTTGGGCTAGTCAGGTTGGGTCGAACCGCAGCGACGCGGAATTGATGCAATAGCGCAGGCCGGTCGGCTTGGGGCCATCGGGGAAGACATGGCCGAGGTGGGCGTCGCAGACCGCGCAAATGATCTCGGTGCGCAGCATACCATGGGCGCGGTCGGTTTTCTCGATCACATTGGCCGGATCGAGCGCCTTGAAGTAGCTGGGCCAGCCGCAACCGGAATCGAACTTGGCGTCCGATGCGAACAGCGGCGTATTGCAGCACACGCAGGTGTAGATGCCGGGCACGTGGTGGTCCCAGAACTTGCCGGTGAAGGCGCGCTCGGTGGCGGCGTGGCGCGTGACCTGGTATTCCATCGGATCGAGCAGGGCGCGCCATTCGGCGTCGGTCTTGGTCACTTTGTCGGTCATGATGTCGCTCTGTAAAAAAGGGTCAGGAGGAGCAGCTTACTTCGAGGTGGCTGGCCCAGTCCGGCGGCAGCGCGGCGTAGGCTTCGTGCTCGACTTGCTCGTCGAACGGGTGTTCCAGCACCTCGAGCAGCCTGGCCACCTCGGTAAAGTCCCTATTTTGCGCCTTTTCGATGGCCACCTGGGCCAGGTAGTTGCGCAGCACGTATTTCGGGTTGACCAGGTCCATCGCCAGCCGGCGTTCGCTGTCGCTGCGCTGTTCCTGCAGCAGGCGCGCCCGGTAGCTGGCGGCCCAGGCGTCGAAGGCGGCGCGGTCGATGAACAGGTCGCGCACCGGGGCGTCGCGTTCGGGCTGCGCCACCTGCAGCTGGCCGAGCTTGCGGAAAAACTGGGTAAAGTCGACGTGGTTGTCATGCATCAGCGCGAACATGGCCTCGAACAGCGCGCGGTCTTCGTCCTTGAACTGCTGCAGGCCCAGCTTGGCATGCAGCAGTTCATCGATCTTGCTGGCGAATTCAGGCTCGTACACGCCCAGCGCCTCTTGCGCATCCTCGACGTCGCCGATCAGCGGCAGCAAGGCCTGGCCCAGCGCGAAACAGTTCCAGTGTCCGATCTGGGGCTGGTTGGCGTACGAATAGCGGCCCTGCTGGTCGGTGTGGTTGCAGATGTGCTGGGAGTCGAACGCTTCCATGAAGCCGAACGGACCGTAGTCGAGCGTCAGGCCCAGGATGGACATATTGTCGGTGTTCATCACGCCATGCATGAAGCCGACCGCTTGCCAGTGCGCGATCATGCGCGCGGTGCGGCGCGTCACTTCGGCCAGCAACGCCTTGTAGGGATTGGTTTCCTGCATCAGTTGCGGATAGAAAGCGTTGATCACGTAGTCGGCCAGGATCCGCAGTTCGTCCGGCTTGTCGCGGTAGAACCAGTGCTCGAACGAGCCGAAACGCACAAAACTGGGCGCCATGCGGGTCGCCACGGCCGAGGTTTCGACCGTTTCGCGCATCACGCCCTGGTCCGAACCGGTGATCATCAGGGCGCGCGTGGTGGGAATCCCCAACGCGGCCATCGCCTCGGAACATAAGAATTCACGGATCGACGAGCGCAGCACGGCGCGCCCGTCGCCCATGCGCGAATACGGCGTCAGGCCGGCGCCCTTGAGCTGCAGCTCCATCGGACCGGCCGCGGTCGCCACTTCGCCCAGCAGGATGGCGCGGCCGTCGCCCAGCTGGCCGGCCCAGACCCCAAACTGGTGGCCCGAATACACGGCCGACAAGGGCTTGGCGTCGTGCGGCACGGCGTTGCCGGTGAACAGGGCAATGAAATCCGGTTGTTGCAACAGGGCGGGGTCGAGCTCCACCAGGGCCGCCGCCTTCGCGCTGGCCGCGACGAAGTAGGGCGCGGGCAGGGGCGTGGGCATCAAGCGGGTGTAAAACGCGGGCGGCAATGCAGCGAATGAATTTTCGAGAGGAAGGTCGTCGGCAATGATGGCAGTTCCAGTCGCGGTCAGTGGCAAGAAGATAGCGGAATTCTACCGTAACGTGCGGATTTTAGACTGGCGCTCCATTGCGGCGAACCGCGCTTACAATTGGTAACTCGTGTCAAATTCGCAGTATTGTGCAGCGCACAATCGAAAAACATGGACGTTTTTAGCACGGTCGTGCGAAACTCGTTCATCCTATCGCAGCCCGACCCAGGAGTGTTGATGACGCCTTACAAAATGAGTCCCGTGATGGGCCAGATGATGAGCCAGCCATTGCTCATTTCCAGCATTATCGACTTCGCGGCCAGGCATTATCCCCATTCTGAAATTGTGTCGCGCCGCACCGAAGGCGACCTGCACCGCTACACCTATCGCGACTGCCAGATGCGCGCCAAAAAGATCGCCAACGCGCTGGCCGGGCTCGGCGTCACGATGGGCGACCGGGTCGCTACCGTGGCCTGGAACGGCTACCGCCACATGGAGCTGTATTACGCGGTATCTGGCTCCGGCGCCGTGCTGCACACGATCAACCCGCGCCTGCATCCGGAGCAGCTGGCCTACATCATCGGCCACGCCGAAGACAAGGTGCTGTTCTGCGACCTGACTTTCCTGCCGCTGCTGGAAGCGGTCGCCGCGCAGTGCAAGACGGTCAAGGCCTTCGTGCTGATGGCCGACCGCGACCGCATGCCGGCCGCGACGACCATCCCCAACCTGTTGTGCTACGAAGACCTGGTCGACCACAACAGCGATGATTACGCCTGGCCGCTGTTCGATGAGAATTCGGCCGCATCGCTGTGCTACACATCCGGCACGACCGGCAATCCGAAGGGCGCGCTGTATTCGCACCGTTCGACCGTGCTGCATGCGTACGGCTCGGCCATGCCGAACGCGCTGAACGTGTCGGCCGCCGACACCGTGCTGCCGGTGGTGCCGATGTTCCACGTGAACGCCTGGGGCTTGCCGTATTCGGTGCTGCTGTCGGGCGCCAAGATGGTGTATCCGGGGGCGGCGCTGGACGGCAAGTCGCTGTACGACTTGTTCGAGGCTGAAGGCGTGACATTTTCGGCCGGGGTGCCGACTGTCTGGCTCGGACTGATCAACTACGTGCTGCAGAACGAGCTGAAATTTTCGACTTTCCGGCGCACCGTCGTCGGCGGCTCGGCCTGTCCGCCATCGATGATGGACACGCTGATCGACAAGCTCGACGTGCAGGTGATCCACGCCTGGGGCATGACCGAAATGTCGCCGCTGGGCACCACCGGCGGGCTGCAAAACAAGCACCTGGCGCTGCCGAAGGAAGAACAGCGCGCGATCCTGCGCAAGCAGGGCCACGCCGTGTATGGCGTCGACATGAAAATCGTCGACGATGACGGCAAGGAGCTGCCGTGGGACGGCAGCACCTATGGCCACCTGCTGGTCAAGGGGCCGTGGATCATCAGCAGCTATTTCAAGAACGAAGGCGGGGACGTGCTGCAGGACGGCTGGTTCCCGACCGGCGACGTGGCCACCATCGACGCCGACGGCTACATGCAGATCACCGACCGCAGCAAGGACGTGATCAAGTCCGGCGGCGAATGGATCGGCACCATCGACCTGGAAAACATCGCGATGGCGCATCCGGCGGTGGCGCAGGCCGCCTGCATCGGCATCGCCCATCCGAAGTGGGACGAGCGCCCTTTGCTGCTGGTCATCAAGCGGCCGGGCATGGACGTCACGCGCGCCGAACTACTCCAATTTTTCGAAGGGAAGATCGCCAAATTCTGGATGCCGGACGATGTCGCCTTCGTCGAGGCGCTGCCGATGGGCGCGACCGGCAAGATCCAGAAAAACAAGCTGCGCGACCTGTACAAGGAGCACAAGCTGCCGACAGCCTGACCAGTTTTGACGTTGAACGATGGGCAGCACTTTGCTGCGAATGGGCACAGACCCGCCTACAAAACCGAAGGATGGAGACACATGATCAAGACTATTCGCCCGTTGACCCTGGCCGTTTCCCTCGCGCTGCTGAGCATTGCCGCGCAGGCCGAGACCGTGAAGATCGCTTTCATCGACCCGCTGTCGGGGCCTTTCGCACCGGTCGGCCAGAACCAGCTCAAGAGTTTCCAGACCATCGCCGAGCTGGCCAACCAGCAGAAATGGGCGGGCGATAACACGATCCAGGTGGTCGGCTTCGACAACAAGGGCAGTCCGCAGGAGTCGCTGACCCAGCTCAAGGCCGTGATCGACCAGGGCTATCGCTACATCACGCAAGGCAACGGCTCGGGCGTCGGCCTGGCGCTGCTGGATGCGATCAACAAGCACAACGAACGCAATCCGGGCAAGGAAGTGGTCTACCTGAACTACGCGGCCATCGATCCGGACATGACGAACAGTAAATGCAGCTTCTGGCATTTCCGTTTCGACGCCAATTCGGATATGAAAATGGAAGCGCTGACCACCTACATGGCAGCCAACAAGGACATCAAGAGTGTCTACATCATTGGCCAGAACTACGCGTTCGGCCAAGCCGTCAGCCGCGCCGCCAAGGAGTACCTGAAACGCAAGCGTCCGGACATCAAGATCGTTGGCGACGATTTGCACCCGATCGCGCAGGTCAAGGATTTTTCGCCCTACATCGCCAA
>JANYGW010000186.1 GCA_025359245.1 Massilia sp. | reverse complement strand
GCGGCCATGACTTACAACGGCGTGGCCGCAGTGGCGGACATTTATGTGGCCACCACCGGCGCCGACACCAACGCCGGCACCCAGGCGGCGCCGTTCCGCACCATCGCCAAGGCGGCCAGCGTGGCCACGCCGGGCGTGACGATCCGTGTCCAGCCGGGCAACTACGACGGCGGCTTCCAGACCACGGCCAGCGGCACGGCCGAAGCGCCGATCCGCTACGTGTCGGAAACCCGCTACGGCGCCAAGATCGTGCCGCCGGCCAGCTCCAGCAGCGCCACCGCGTGGGACAACCGCGGCAGCTTCGTCGAGATCAATGGCTTTGAAGTGAATGGCACGACCGTTCAGGCAGGCACCAAATGGCTCAACGGCATTTATACGGCCGGCTCGAACAGCACGGTCAAGAACAACCACGTGCACCACATCGCCACCACCGTCGCCTGCAGCGGCAGCGGCGGGGCGATCGGCTCGGACAGCTACTACAAGGGCACGGCCAACAACGTCAGCGGCAACGTGGTGCATGACGTGGGCCCGGCCGCGTGCGCGTATTTCCTCGGCATCTACATGAACTCGGCCGGCGGGCGCATTGACAACAACCTGGTCTATGCGATCAGCAACAGCGGCATCCGGCTGTCGAAGGATGCGACCAATGCGGTCATCTCGAACAACACCGTGTTCAATACCGACACCGCGCTGCAGGTCAGCGGCGACGGCGGCTACCTGAGCACCGCGCCCAACGACTACACGCGCGTCAGCAACAACGTGTTCTATGACAATGCGCACTACGGCATCCAGGAAGTGGGCTCGACCGGCAGCCACAACCAGTATCAGAACAACCTGATCTTCAAGAACGGCACCGCGACCATGCTCAACAATGGCCTGGTGGCCACCGGCACGGTCGCGGCCGAACCGCAGTTCACCAAATACGTGCGCACCGGCGGCGGCGACTACCATCCGTCGGCCACCTCGCCGGCGCTGAAGGCCGGCCTGGCGGCGGACGCTGCCGCGCTCGACATCGACGGCCTGGCGCGCAATGCGACCACCGGCTACGACCTGGGCGCCTACCAGCACCTGGTCGTGGCCGCGCCGCCACCGCCGCCACCGGTGACGCCGCCGCCGCCGCCGCCGCCGGCCGACCCGACCCCGCTGCCGAACACGACGTATCACTACTATGTTGCGCCGAACGGCTCCGACAACAACCCGGGCACGGCCGCCGCGCCATTCAAGACCATCACGCGCGGCGCCACCGCGGCACTGCCGAGCACGACGATCCACGTGGCGGCCGGCACCTATGCGGGGGGCTTTCGCACCAGCGTCAACGGCACGGCAGCAGGACGCATCTACTTTGTCTCGACCACCAAGTGGGGCGCCAAGATCGTGCCGCCGGCCAGCTCGTCGACTGACGTGGCGTGGGACAACCGCGGCAACTACATCGACATCGTCGGTTTCGAAGTCGACGGCACCACCTCGCAAAGCGGCACCAAGTGGACCCACGGCATCTACAACGGCGCCTCCTACGGCATGATCCGGAATAACTGGATCCACCATATCGCCAAGACGGTCGCGTGCACCAGCTCGGGCGGTTCGGCGATCGGCGTGGACAGCTACTACCATGGCGTGGCGACCGACGTGGTCAGCAACCTGGTGCACGACATCGGTCCTGCCGGCTGCACCTTCGTGCAAGGCATCTATATCAGCACCACCGGCACGGTCAAGAACAACGTCGTGTACCGGGTTGCCGAAGGCGCGATCCACCTGTGGCACGATGCGCATGACGTGATCATCACCAACAACACGGTGACGGCCTCGCATACCGGCATCATCGTCGGCGGCGGCGACTACTACTTCACGACGGCGGGCAACAACAACACCATCGTGGCCAACAACATCGTGTACGACAATGCGATGGGCATCTCGGAGCAGGGCTCGACCGGCACGGGTAACCGCTACACCAACAACCTGGTGTTCCAGAACGCGAGCTACAACATCAGCCTGCAGAACGGCCTGGTCGCCACCGGTACCATCAGCGCGGCGCCGGCATTTGCCAGCTACACCCGCACCGGCACGCCGGACTTGCATATCCTGGCGACCTCGCCGGCGATCGGCAAGGGCACGGCCACCAATGCACTGGCGACCGACTTTGACGGCAAGCCGCGCAACGCCAGCACGGGTTACGACATCGGTGCCTACCAGCACTAATCAGTAGCGCCACAAAAACGGCCCATGCCACGCAGGCATGGGCCGTTTTTCGTTAACGCCGCCGTTCGACGCCACGATTCCACAAATGCATCTGTGCTGGCAGCAGGGCATTGCTGTCTGAAAAGCACATCAGTTTCCCTCCGGGAAATTGACTTACATCATTGATTATCCAGAGAAATTTACTTGGAAAAATGTTGAACCAAAGAACTTGATTGGCGTCAAATCTTACTCAATCAACCTGCAGAGTTAGGAACCAATCGATGAACACATTTTTCCGTTTTGCGTCAGACGTCCGGGTAAGCAGCCTGGTGTGCAGCAGCGTGGCAATCCTCCTTGCCGGCTGCGGCGGCAGTGCCGACTCCGGCCAGTCTGCGACCCAGGCGCCGCAATTTGCGGCCATGACTTACAACGGCGTGGCCGCAGTGGCGGACATTTATGTGGCCACCACCGGCGCCGACACCAACGCCGGCACCCAGGCGGCGCCGTTCCGCACCATCGCCAAGGCGGCCAGCGTGGCCACGCCGGGCGTGACG
>JANYGW010000140.1 GCA_025359245.1 Massilia sp. | reverse complement strand
AATGGTTGATATCGGGCGGCAGCAAGGTCAGGTTGCAGACGTCGATGGCGTCTTCCACAAGAATTTTAATCTTGTCCGTGTCGTCCATCGCCAGCGACAGGTTGGCCGCCATGAAGGCCGCGGTATGGTGGGCCTTCAGGTAAGCGGTGTGGTACGACAGCAGCGCGTAGGCGGCGGCGTGCGACTTGTTGAAGCCGTAGCCGGCGAATTTTTCCATCAGGTCGAAAATTTCGTCGGCCTTTTGTGCGGTGAGTCCGTCCTTGGCGGCGCCGGCGCGGAAGATCTCGCGGTGCTCGGCCATTTCCTCGGCTTTTTTCTTACCCATCGCGCGGCGCAGCATGTCGGCGCCGCCAAGCGAATAGCCGCCGACGATCTGCGCCATCTGCATGACCTGCTCCTGGTAGACCATGATGCCGTAGGTCTCGGACAGGATGGACTCGGTGCGCGGATCGGGATAGTCGAATTTTTCGCCGTGCTTGCGCTTGCAGAAGTCGGGGATCAGGTCCATCGGGCCCGGGCGGTACAACGCCACCAGCGCGATGATGTCCTCGAAGCGGTCGGGCCGCGCGTCCTTCAGCATGCCCTGCATGCCGCGCGACTCGAGCTGGAAGATCGCGACCGTCTTGGCCTTGGTCAGCAGGTCGTATGAAGCCTTGTCGGTGAGCGGCAGCTTCTCGAGTGCGAAGTCGGCCTGGGCAACCGGATCGAGGTGCTTGATGTAGCGCACCGCGCGGTCCAGGATGGTCAGGGTGGTCAAGCCCAAGAAGTCGAACTTGACCAGGCCGACGGCCTCCACGTCGTCCTTGTCGTACTGCGAGACCACGCCCGAATCGCCGCCCTGCGTGTACAGCGGGCAGAAATCGGTCAGCTTGCCCGGCGCGATCAGCACGCCCCCGGCGTGCATGCCGATGTTGCGGGCGATACCTTCGACCTGTTGCGCCAGCGCCAGCAGCTGCTTGACCTCATCCTCGTTCTCGAGCCGTTCCTTGAGCATCGGTTCTTCTTCGATGGCGTCGGCGATCGTCACCGGCTTGCCCGGCTTGAACGGAATCAGCTTGGAGATGCCGTCGCAGAAGTTGTAGCCGAAATCGAGCACCCGGCCGACGTCGCGGATCGCGCCCTTGGCCGCCATGGTACCGAAGGTGGCGATCTGCGAGACCGCCTCCTTGCCGTACAAATCCTTGACGTGCTGGATGACGCGGTCGCGCCCTTCCTGGCAAAAGTCGATATCGAAGTCGGGCATCGAGACCCGTTCCGGATTCAAGAAGCGCTCGAACAGCAGGTTGTATTGGAGCGGGTCGAGGTCGGTGATCAGCAGCGAATACGCCACCAGCGAACCGGCGCCGGAACCGCGGCCCGGTCCGACCGGCACGCCGTTTTCCTTGGCCCACTTGATGAACTCGGCCACGATCAGGAAGTAGCCGGGGAATTTCATGTTGCAGATGGTATCGGTCTCGAACTTCAGGCGCGACTCGTAGCGTTCGCGCTGCGCTTCGCGCTTGACCGGATCGGGATACAGATGGATCAGGCGCTGCGCCAGGCCGGCCTGCGATTCGGCCACCAGGAACTCGTCGATCGTCATGCCCGGCGGCGTAGGGAAATTCGGCAGCTGCGGTTTGCCCAGCGTGAGCACGACATTGCAGCGCTTGGCGATTTCGACCGAGTTGGCCAGCGCGGCCGGCATGTCGGCAAACAGCGCCGCCATCTCGGCCCCGCTCTTGAAGCGCATCTCTTCGTTGAAGCGCTTGACGCGCTTGGCGTTGGCCAGCATTTCGCCCTCGGCGATGCAGGTGCGCGCTTCGTGGGCGACGAATTCGTCGGGCGAGATGAACTGGATCGGATGGGTCGCCACCACCGGCAGGCCGAGCTGGGCGCCGAGCGCCACCGCGTGGCGCACCTGGGCTTCCTGGTTCGGCTGGCCGGCGCGCTGGATTTCGATGTAGAAGTGGCCGGGGAAAATGCGCGCCCAGCGCGCGGCACAGCGTTCGGCCAGCGCCAGATTGCCGTTTTCGATCGCGGTGCCGACGTCGCCGAAGTGGGCGCCCGACAGCACGATCAGGCCGTTGGCCTGGCTTTCTGCCGGATTGAGCGTCGATACGCTGGTGGCCAGCGCCTCGAGCCAGTCGGGATGGATTTCGGCGCGGCCCTTGTGCTGGTTGGTCAGCCAGGCGCGCGAGAGCAAGTCGCACAGCTGCAAATAGCCCATGTGGTTCTTGGCCAGCAGCAGCAGCCGGGAAGGCTTGTCGCGGTTGGTGTCGTTGGTGATCCAGGCGTCCACGCCGATCACCGGCTTGATGCCCTTGCCGCGCGCCGCCTTGTAGAACTTGACCATGCCGAACAGGTTGGCCAGGTCGGTGATCGCCAATGCCGGCTGCTTGTCCTTGGCGGCGGCGGCGACCACGTCGTCGATCCGCACCAGGCCGTCGACGATCGAGTATTCGGAATGGACGCGCAGGTGCACGAATGCGGGTGCGCCCGCCTTGGCCGGCGCGCCTGGCGCGACCGCGCTGCCTGTTTCGATGACATCCATACTCATGATCCGGTTCGCCTGCTGTACAAAGGCGCTATTTTACCGCGCCCGGACGCTATACAGTCAGCGATTCGGCCCCGGACATCAGGGACTCGACGGCACGGTCGTACAGCGGCGCGTATTCGAGCGGACGCAGGATCCAGTGCTCGAACGCCTCCAGCAGCGGCGCGCGCAGGTAGATCACCGGCGCTTCTTCCCCGGCGATGGTAAACAGATAGGCGCAGCCGCCGGAACTGACCGTGCACAAGAGCGCGGGGCGGTATTTTTCTTCAATCCTGATCTCGAAGGCGGTCCCGGGACGGGCCCATGCCAGCCAGTCGACGTCGGACGACTGCGGCAGGCGGTTGGCCGCCTTGGCGTGCAGGGTGGCGACGACGGCATGCTCGCCCAGCGCCGCCTCGAGCTCGAACTTGCCGACCCAGCCTTCGCGTCCGTCCTCGGGAAGCACCTTATTGTCGATGGTGAAATCGCGGAAATGCTCACGGAACTGCTCGAGCGTCATGCGATTGCGGGCGGCCTCCTGCTTGCTGCCAAGGACGTCCATGTGCACGGCCACCAGGCGGTCGAACGCGGCCTTCGACGGCGCCTCCGGCAGCGCGATTTCGGCCATCCCTTCGCGCACCTGCTTGACCAGTCCGGGCAGCATGCGCATCAGCGCCGCGCGGTCTTCGGGGGTGGTTTTCTCCTGCGCGCTCCAGAGCAGCTCGGGCAGCAGCGCAATGCTGGCGCGCGAACCGTTTTCGGTGTGGGAGAGGACGCGGGCCCAGGTGCCGAGGATGAAATCGGCCAGGCGCGGATCGATCTGCAGCGGCTGCAAGGCCGCGCTCAGTGCCGCGCCGGCGCCGGCCAGGCGGGTGCTGGCCGCTTCGGCCTCGGTGATCGCGTCGATGCAAGGTCCGACGTGCGGGCCGCTGGTCGCCAGCTGCGCCGACACGAAGGCATCGAGTGCCTGTTCGGCATCGATAAAGATGTGCATGTCGTCGTCGAACAAATCGAGCACCGCGCCGACTATCCCCAGCAACTCCGTTTCCAGGGCCGGCAGCGCGGCGGCATCGGTAGCCAGGCCGACCGCGACCGAACCGATGCGGTCGACCAGGCGCCGCACCGGATGGCCGGCGTTGTGCAGCAGGTCGGGCTCGATCAGCGCGGCGCGCACGAACGGCAGGTACAGCCGGGCGAGCTGGCGCTGCACGCCGGCGCCCAGCAATTCGTCATGGATGATCGATTCGAACAGCAGCGCCACCACGTCCATCGTGCGGCGCTCGTCGGGGCCGGTCTCGCCCGCCAGGGCGCGCAAGGCCAAGGGGGCCGGCGGCTCGCCCCCGGCGGCGACAAGCTGCTGCAGGTCCATCAGCACGGTATCGAGCGGCCCGCGCTCGCCGTCCAGGCGGATGGTCGACAGCGCACGCGTCGAGCGCGTCCCTTTCGGCTGGTGGAAAATATTCCAGACCACGTCGATCAGGTCCTGCCCTTTGCCGGCCAGCGCGCCATCGGCGCTGCCCATCTGTATCTCTTTGAGGCGCTGCAGCCGCGGCACCAGGCGCTCCTGCAAGGCTTGCTCCGCAGTGACGGCGGGGTCGCCCTGGCGCGCCGGAGCGGCGGCGCTGCTGCCCGCACCGCCGGTGCCCGCACTGCCGGAATTTCCGGACAAGCCGGCGATGCCGGACAGGCTGGACAAATCGGGCAGGCCGGCAAAGCCCTGCAAGCCGGCCAGGCCGGCCAGGCCCGGCATGCCGGGCAGTCCGGACAAACCCGACGGGTCTATATTGCCGAGCATTTGCTGGGCGGCGCGCTGCCATGCCAGCCGGTCGCGTTCGGCGCGCGACATGGCGGACGGGCGCGCGGTCAGGCGCGCGGTGATGCCGCCGGCCTCGAATACCTCGACAATGCCGGCGTAAAAGCCCGGCAGCCGGTTGGCCATCGCCAGGCCCAGCGTGTCGAACAGCAGTTTGGACTGGGTCTCTTCCCACATCAGTTCGCGCAACGCCTCGTACAGGGAGCGCGCCAGCAAGTAAGGCCGGAACGGATTTTCGCGCTCGCGCGCTTCGCTGTCGTTGTGCATGACAGCGATGGTCAGGTTGACGCGCCCGAGCGCGATCGGCTCGGCGTCGCGCAGGCGGCCGACCATGCGGTCCACTTCGATCTGGCGCGTGACGACGTCGTCGTCGATCAGGGTCAGCGTCTCGTAGTTGATGTCCTGCAGGGCCGACGCACGCAGGTCGGTATGCATGGTCACCATGGCGCGTTCGAGGAAACCGGCAAAATGCCGGTCCATGCGGGTGCGCAGGGTACGCGCTTCGCCGCGCAGGAAGGTGCGCACCGCGCTCAGGTTGCGCGACTCTTCCAGACCGGCCTCTGCCATGGCGCGGGTGGTCATTGTGTCGGCCTCGACCACCGTCTGCTCCGCCAGCGAGGAAAAACTCGACAGCGCGCGATCCCTGGCCAGCCGTATCAAGCGTTTCGGTATGTGCATGTTGCTTCGTCAGTCAAATGTTAAATCATTGCCGCCTTGCGCTCCATGATAGCGCAATGCATCACGGATGCTCACCCCGTACGGTCATATGTTGCAATATGTTACGCAAATTATCATAAACGCAAGATGAAGGCTAGCCGGCGACTGCTTTATAATATCGTTCGTCCCCATGCACCGAACTGCCATGTCAACTGCCACGTCCCACGTCAATATCGCCGCCTACAAGTTCGTCACCTTCGACAACACGGAAGAAATGCGCCCGCAGTACCAGGCGCTGTGCAAGGAGCTCGGCCTGAAAGGCACGATCCTGCTCACGCCCGAAGGCATCAACTTGTTCCTGTCCGGCCCGCGCCAGCAGGTCGACCTGTTCCTGGACTGGCTGCGCAGCGATGCGCGCTTTGCCGACATCGCCGTCAAGGAGAGCTATTCGGAGGAGCAGTCGCACAAGCGCATGCTGGTGAAGATCAAGAAAGAGATCATCACCATGCGCATGCCGCTGATCCAGCCGGAACTGGGGCGCGCCCCGGCGGTGGCGCCGCTCGACCTGAAGCGCTGGCTCGACCAGGGCCACGACGACAACGGCAAGCCGGTCGTGATGGTCGATACCCGCAACGCGTTCGAGGTCGATGTCGGCACCTTCGACCGGACGATCGACTACCGCATCGCCAAATTCACCGAATTTCCGGACGTGATCGCCGCCCACAAGGACGACCTGGCCGACAAGACCGTGGTCACTTTCTGCACCGGCGGGATCCGCTGCGAAAAGGCGGCCATCCATATGCAGAACATCGGGTATGAGAATGTGTACCAGCTCGAAGGCGGCATCCTGAAGTACTTCGAGGACGTGGGCGGGGCCCATTACACGGGCGACTGCTTCGTGTTCGACTACCGCACCGCGCTCAATCCGCAATTGGAGCCGACCGTGACGGTGCAGTGCTTCGCTTGCCGCGCGGTGGTGACGCCGCGCCAGCAGTTGTCGCCGCAGTATGTGTATGGGGTGTCGTGCCCGCACTGCTTTGCGGGCGATGGCGCGCTGCAGGATAGCGCTGCCGCGACTGCCTAGCGAAAAAGCGCTGCAGAATTCGCTCAATAAAACCTGAGGCAAAAAAACCAACGTCGTCCTCGCGAAAGCGGGGACCCATACTGAGCAAATTCAGTATGGATCCCCGCGTTCGCGAGGACGACGTTAATGTCGCTCTCGCAGTTCTCGCTGTTACGCCTTCGGCAGCCCGCCCAGCAAGGCCGCAATCTTCTGCTTGCCCGGCTTGATCGACGGATTGGCCGATACGGCCACGGTCGGCACCGGCGCCGCGCTAGGCTCGTACGGTTTCAGGAACCATGGATCGACCTTGTCGCGGCGCGGCGACGGACCGCTCGGACGCGGCGCACGGTCACTGCGTTCGCTGCTGCGTTCGCGCTCGGCGCTGCGCGGCGGCGGAGCATCGCCTTCGCTGCGGCGCGCGCGCCGCTCCGGCGTGCGCTCGCTGGCGTCGCGCGGGCCGCGCGAAACCGGTGCCGCGAAACCGGCCAGTTCGCCGCGCGTAATGGTTTGCTTGATCAGTTTTTCGATGTCGACCAGCAGGCGCTCGTCTTTTTCGGCATACACCGAAATGGCGTCGCCCGACGCGCCCGCGCGGCCGGTGCGGCCGATCCGGTGCACATAGTCTTCGGCGTTGTACGGCAGGTCGAAGTTGATCACGCACGGCAGGTCCGAAATATCGAGCCCGCGCGCGGCGACGTCGGTCGCCACCAGCACGTCGATCTCGCCTTTCTTGAACGCGTCCAATGCCGCCATGCGTTCCTGCTGGGTCTTGTCGCCGTGGATCGCGGTGGCCTTGATGCCGCCCTGCTCCAAGTGGCGCGACAGGCGCGAGGCGCCGATTTTGGTATTCGAGAACACCAGCACCTGCTTCAGGTCGCGCCCGCGGATCAGGAATTCGACCACGTCGCGCTTGTTTTCTTCGGCCACCTTGTACACCACCTGGGTCACCTTGTCGGCGGTCGCATTGCTGCGCGCCACTTCGATGACGACCGGGTCGTTCAGGAAGCTGTTGGCCAGCCGCTTGATCTCGGTCGAGAAGGTGGCCGAGAACATCAGGTTCTGGCGCTTCTTCGGCAGCATGTTGATGATGCGCTGCAGGTCCGGCAAAAAGCCCATGTCGAGCATGCGGTCCGCTTCGTCCATCACCAGCATCTGGACCTGGCCCAGGCTGACATTCTTCTGTTCGACGTGATCGAGCAAACGGCCTGGCGTGGCGATGACGATTTCGACGCCGCCCTTGAGGATGATGGTCTGGCCCTTCATGTCCATGCCGCCGAACACCACGGTCGAACGCAGCGGGGTGTGCTGGGCGTAGGCCTTGACGTTTTCGGCCACTTGCACCGCCAGCTCGCGGGTCGGCGTGAGCACCAGCGCGCGCACCGGGTGGCGCGCAGGCGACATGCTCGGATTGGCGTGCGCCAGCAACAACTGGATGATCGGCAGCGAGAAGCCGGCGGTCTTGCCGGTACCGGTCTGGGCTGCGCCCATGACGTCGCGTCCCTGCAGCACGATCGGAATGGCGGCCGCCTGGATCGGGGTCGGATGCACATAGCCCTGGTCGGTCAGGGCGCGCAGGATTTCCGGGGCAAGGCCGAAATCGGCAAAACGCACGGTAGGCGCGCTGTCGGCTTCGATGGTAATCGGTGTATCAGGCATAAATTTTCCGGGCGATTGTTCGATAAGCTCTACGCCCAAAAATGAAGGCCGACGCGCAGAATAAACGGTGGCCAGCTTGAAATGTTGTCACGGTCGCGTCGGCAAAAACCAGGCGCGCGGACGTAGATGCAGTAATAGTGCCGTAAACGATACCCTAAAACGGGGCAACTGTACATGAAATCCTACATTTCAAAAGACCTATTGCTTTGTAGATAACTGGTTTACACTGCCCGTTTTGGCCGGCCTTATCGATGCTCCTTACCGCGGCGGCGCAGCTGTCCATTTTTACCAGCGGCAATGCTAAGCTGGCGCCTGCCGAATCGAACACAGTAAACTGCATAAAGACTGATATCCCCGATGCTATTTGCCCTACCCGCCATGCTGCGCCGTACTTGCGCCCTCTTGTGCCTGCTGATTCTCGCCTTGCCGGCGTGGGCCACCCCGACCTCCCCTCTGCGCTTCAAGCGGCTCGGCTCGCTCGACGCCGACGAATTGTCGATCCTGGCGCTGATGCAGGACCGCCAGGGCTTCATCTGGATCGGCACCCACAGCGGCGGCTTGTACCGCTACAACGGCTACCACGCGGTCAAGTACACCAGCAACCTCGAGGATCCGGGCAGCCTGCCGCACGACCGCGTCTCGACCTTGTTCGAAGACCGGCACGGCATGATCTGGGCCGGCACCCAGAACGGGCTGGCGCGCTACAACCCGAAGACCAACGATTTCACCCGCTTCCTGCCGCCGCCGGGGCCGTCGGCGCAGCGCATCGTCAAGTCCATCATCAGCGACGGCAAGGACGGCATGTGGCTGGCCACCTGGGGCGGGCTGCAGCATTTCGACCCGGAAAAAGGCACCTTCACGCTGTACCTGCATGACCCGAAAGTGCCGGCCAGCCTGGCCAGCAACGACATCAATGCGATCTCGATGGACGAACGCGGCGGCCTGTGGGCGGCGACCTGGCCGGGCGGGCTGGACTACCTGCCCGCCGGCGCCAGCGCGTTCGAACACCGCCGCGTCGACAGCGCCGCGCTGCCCGACGCGAAACTGAACATCGTGCGCTCGCTGTACTACGGGCGCGACCACACACTGTGGATCGGCACCGAAACCGGGGTCGTCACCTGGAACGGCGCGACCGCCTGGGACACGCGCAAGCGCATCGAGTCGCCCGCCACCCGCATCAACTACCTGTATGGCGACCGCAGCGACACGGTCTGGGCCGGCACGCTGTCGGCCGGCCTGCTGCGCTGGGACAAGGGCGCCAGCAGCGCGGTCCAGTACGTGCACCGCGCCAACGATTCGAACAGCCTGCCATCCGACTACATCCGCGCTGTCGTGCACGACCGCAGCGGCATGCTGTGGATCGGCTCCTTCACCGACGGCATCAGCCTGGTGAACCTGAACAGCCAGGGCTTCCAGCGCTTCATTCCCTTCGATGTCGAGGCGCACAACCTGCGCCCGGACAATTCGCTCAAGTACATCGAAGGCGCGCCGGATGGCCGCCTCTGGTTGAGCAGCAATTCCGGCCTGTCGCTGTTCGATCCGGCCAGCGGTGAAGTGCTCAAGACTTACCGTGGCGACCCGGCCAAGCCGGGCGCGCTGGCGAACGATATCGTCTACAGCCTGTACCAGCAGCCGGCTGGACCGCTGTGGGTCGGCACCTCGGCCGGCCTGAACCGGCTCGACGGCCCCGACCAGCCGTTCAAGCTGATCAGCTTCGGCAACGCGGGCTCGAACTTCATCAACACCATCGCGCCCGGCGCCGGCAGCACGCTGTGGCTGGGCACCGGCATGCAGGTGGTGCGCTACGACACCACGAACGGCACCTGGACCGACTACTACAACAAGCCGGACGATCCGGACAGCCGCTCCGTCAACAGCACCACCGTGATCGTCGAGGACAAGCTCGGCCGCGTCTGGATGGGCTCGGAGTGGAGCGGCGGCGGGCTCGACGTACTCGACACCAAGACCGGCAAGTTCCGCCACCTGCGCCATGAAACGGGCAACCCGCTGTCGCTGGCCGACGACAATGTCTCCTCGCTGTACCAGGATCCGCAGGGCCGCCTGTGGGCCGGCACCGCCAAGGGCGTGAACCAGATCCTGGCCGGCAGCGACGGCGCCATCACCTTCCGCGCCTTCAACGGCAAGGACAGCGTGGGCGCGCTGAAGATCCTGGCGATGCGCAGCGACAAGGCCGGCCAGCTGTGGCTGAGCACCGCCGGCGGCCTGCTGCGCATGGACCCGGTGACCGGCCTGGCCAGCCGCTACACGACCGCCGACGGCCTCACCGAAGGCTATTCGGTGGGCACCGCTTTTGCGGCCGAGGACGGCAAACTGTACTTCGGCGGCGTCAAGGGCATGACCGGCATCACGCCGGAGATCGTCAAGAGCGTCTCGATCGCGCCGCAAGTGGCGTTTACCGATATCGGCGTGTTCAACCATTCGCTCAAGAACGGCCAGCCAACGCCCGGCGTCAAGCTCGAAGGCGGCGTCACGGCGCCGCTGTCGCTGACGCTGTCGGTGCAGGAATCGGTGTTCACGATCGAATTTGCGGCCCTGCATTACACTGACCCGGGCCGCAACACCTACGCCTACCGGCTGGCCGGCTTCGACCGCGACTGGGTCTACACCGACGCGCTGCGCCGCAGCGCCACCTATACCAACCTCGATCCGGGCACCTACACCTTCTGGGTCAAGGCCGCCAACAACCAGGGCCTGTGGAACGACCAGGCCACCAGCCTGACCATCGACATCCTGCCGCCGTGGTACAAGACCTGGTGGTTCCGGCTGGGCATGCTGCTGTTCGGCTTCAGCCTGCTCACCAGCGCCTACCGCGCCCGCGTCAAGCACCTGACGCGGCGCCAGATCCAGCTCGAAGCGATGGTGGCGGCGCGCACCCATGAACTGGAAGACAGCAACGCCAAGCTGGCCGCACTGTCGTCCACCGACGGCCTGACCGGCATCAACAACCGGCGCGGCTTCGATGCCGCGCTCGAGAGCGAATGGCGGCGCGCCGCGCGCAACGGCTACCCGCTGGCGCTGGCGATGCTGGACGTGGATCACTTCAAGGCTTACAACGACCACTACGGCCACCAGGCCGGCGACCAGTGCCTGCGCACGGTGGCCGACCTGATTGCCGCGCACGGCAGGCGCACCAGCGACCTGGTGGCGCGCTACGGCGGCGAGGAATTTGCGCTGCTGGCGCCGGCCACGGATGCGCAGCATGCGATGTCGATCGCGCGCGGCATTTGCGATGAACTGGCGCGCCTGGCGCTGCCGCACGCCAAGTCGCCGCATGGCGTGGTGACCATCAGCATCGGCGTGGCCACGGCCATGCCGGACGAGGCCGAGAGCTGGACCATCCTGATCGAAAAGTCGGACCGCGCCTTGTACCAGGCCAAGCAGGATGGGCGCAACCGCGCGCACTTGTCGGACGAGTAGCGGCGGGCAAGGCCATATAAATAAACCAACGTCGTCCTCGCGAACCCGCGCCTTGGCGCGCGTT
>JANYGW010000084.1 GCA_025359245.1 Massilia sp. | reverse complement strand
GGCCGAGGCTGAACGGCTGGGCCTGGCGCCGCGTCATGACGGCCTCGTGTGTTCGCTCAAACTGTCGCGCCGCGTGTTTCCGGGCCTGAACAGCTACAAGCTCGGTTTGCTGTCCGGCCAGCTCGGGATCCGCTTCCGCAGCGCCGCCCACCGGGCCGAATCGGATGCCGAAGTGGCCGCCGAGGTGCTGATCCACATCAGCCGCCATCTGGGCCGTCAATACGGTCTGGGCCCGCTGACGCCGCAGCTGCTGGTATCGCTGAACAAATTAAGTGCGGTGAAAGTGCCGGATTTCCTGCAAAAATACGCTGTTACAAATAAGACGTCAGGGATTTCCTAATCCCCTTACAATAACGCCATCATGACCCGCCAGGCCTTCATTCGCGTTCTGTTGTCGCTGCTTCTGCTGATTTCCCAGCAGATGGCGTCTTCGCACGTGATGACCCACCTGGCCGGCTCGCTCGACCGGGCCGCCGCGGCGCAATCCCAGAAGCCAGGCGGCAACGACATGTCGAGCGCGTTAGCGCAAGACCAGAGTTGCAGCCAGTGCCTGGCGTTTGCGCAACTGGCCGGGCCGCTGGCGAGCACGCCGCCCGCCTTCGTCATTCCGCACCAGCCGACGTTTGCCATCGAGCAGGTCGAGGTCAGGGCCGCCGGCGCCCGCATCATCCTCGCCTTCCAGTCGCGCGCACCTCCCGTCCTGTCCTAGAACCGACCCGTTTTTTCATGTCTGCGGCGCAGCGCGCCGCGGCATGTCGACTTCTATTCATACAGGATGACCATGTTCAAACCCACCATACTTGGCGCGGCGTTGCTCGCCGCGTTCGCTACACCCATGACCGCTTCGGCTGCCGACGACAAGGACCTGGCCGCGATCCGCGCCCAGATCGCCGACATGAAACAGTCGTACGAGGCGCGCCTGCAGGCGCTCGAGCAGCGCTTGCAGGATGCCCAGGCCGCCACGGCGCAGGCGCAAAACGCCGCCGCCGACGCAGCACAACAGCCGGCAGCAGCCCCAGTGCCGGCCCCGGTCGCCGCCAGCAGCAATGCGTTCAATCCGGATATCTCGATGATCCTGGGTGGCACTTATGCCAACCTGTCGCGCGATCCGTCGCGCTACCAGATCCAGGGTTTCATGCCGGTCGGCGGTGACGTCGGTCCTGGCACGCGCAGCTTCAACCTGGGCGAGTCCGAACTGACCTTTGCCGCGAATATCGATCCGATGTTTGCCGGCCAGCTCACCTTTTCCGTGACGGGCGAGAACACCATCGGCGTCGAAGAAGCGTTCGTGCGCACCCGCGCGCTGAGCAACGGCATGAATGCGCGCGCCGGCCGTTTCCTGTCCTCGGTCGGCTACCTGAACAGCCAGCACGCGCATGCCTGGGACTTCGTCGACGCGCCGCTGGCCTACCAGGCCTTCTTCGGCGGCCAGTACAAGACCGACGGCCTGCAAGTCAAATGGCTGGCGCCGACCGACACCTTCATCGAGGTGGGCGCCGAAGCGGGGCGCGGCGCGGCGCCGCCGGGCAACGAGCGCAACAAGAACGGCGCGGGCGCCGGCGCCTTGTTCGCGCACGTGGGCGACGACATCGGCGCCTCGGGCAGCTGGCGCGCCGGCCTGTCCTACCTGCGCACCGCTGCCAGCGAACGCGCCTTCGACGACAACGGCATTGCAGGCGCCTTCAGCGGGTCGTCGCGCATGTGGGTGGCCGACGCCATCTACAAATGGGCGCCGAACGGCAATCCGACCCAGCGCAATTTCAAGCTGCAGGGCGAATATCTGCGCCGCAAAGAAAATGGCACGCTGGCCGCGGACGGCAACGCCGCCGCGTTCGACAGTACCCAGTCGGGCTGGTATGTCCAGGGCGCCTACCAGTTCATGCCCATGTGGCGCGCCGGCCTGCGCTACGACCGCCTGAACTCCGGCACCACGACCATGGGCGCTGGCGCAGGACTGTTCCCGCTGCTCGACGCGTTCACGCCAGTGCGTTCGAGCGTCATGCTCGACTACAGCCCATCCGAATTTTCGCGCATGCGTTTGCAATTCGCGCGCGATCAGGCCCGTCCTGGCCCGGTCGACAATCAGATTTTTCTGCAATACATCATGAGCCTGGGCACGCACGCTGCCCACGCCTTCTAAGGAGCACGGCATGAATCTCAACAATAAAAAACTGTTTTCGGCACTCTTGTTCGTCGCCGCGGGCGTCAGCTCGGTCAGCGCGCACGCCGCGATCAATGTGCTCGCTTGCGAGCCGGAATGGGAAGCGCTGGCCAATGAACTGGGCGGCGACAAGGTCAAGGTCAGCAGCGCGACCAATGCGATGCAGGATCCGCACCGGATCGAAGCGCGCCCCGGGCTGATCGCGCGCACCCGCAATGCCGACTTGCTGGTGTGTACCGGCCTGGAACTGGAGGTGGGCTGGCTGCCGGTGCTGGTGCAGCAGTCCGGCAACACCAAGATCGCCGCCGGCCAGCCTGGCAATTTCGTGGCCGGCAGCTTCGTGCCGCGCCTCGATGTGCCGAGCAAGCTCGATCGCAGCGAAGGCGACGTGCATGCGTCGGGCAATCCGCACATCCAGCAAAATCCGCACAATATCGCGCTGGTCGCTAGCGCGCTGGCCAAGCGCCTGGCCGAGATCGACCCGCCCAACGCGGCCTACTACCAGGGGCGCCAGAAGGATTTCTCGGCGCGCTGGAATGCCGCCATGCTGAGGTGGGAGCAACAGGCCGCGCCGCTGCGCAATGTGGCCGTGGTCGAGCACCACAAAAACATGGAATACCTGATGGGCTGGCTGGGCATGCACCAGGTCGGCACGCTGGAAGCCAAGCCGGGCGTCGAGCCAAGCGCGGCCCACTTGGGCGAACTGCTGGCCCAGCTGCAGCGCCAGCCTGCCAAGATGGTGCTGCGCGCCGCCTACCAGGATGCGCGCGCGTCGGGCTGGTTGTCCGAGCATGCCCACATCCCGGCCGTGGTGGTGCCGTTTTCTGTCGGCGGCGATGACAAGTCGAAAGACCTGTTCGGCCTGTTCGATTCCACCGTGCAGCGTCTTCTGGAAGCGAACAAATGAGCGGCAATGAAGCAGACCTGATGATCATCCTGCCGGCCTTCCTGGCCGGCGTCCTGGTGCTGGCGACCCACATTCCGCTGGGCGCGCAAGTGCTCAAGCGCGGCATCGTGTTCATCGACCTGGCCATCGCCCAGATCGCCGCGCTGGGCGTCATCATTGCCAGTTCGGGCCAGCTCGATCCGAGCGGCTGGGCCGTGCAGGTCGCTGCCGGCGTGGCCGCGGTGCTGGGCGCCTTGCTGCTGACCTGGACCGAAAAGCGCTGGCCCGACGTCCAGGAAGCGCAGATCGGCGTCATGTTCATCCTCGCCGCGACCGCCGGGCTGTTGCTGGTGGCGCACAATCCGCATGGCGGCGAGCACATGCAGGAATTGCTGGCCGGACAGATCCTGTGGGTCAGCTACAACCAGCTGATCATGCCGGCGCTGGGCTCGGCGCTGATCCTGGCGGCGCTGTATTTCTTCAACGACCGCCTCAAGCGGCTCGGTTTCTACCTGGTGTTCGCGATGGCGGTCACAGCCTCGGTGCAGCTGGTCGGGGTCTACCTGGTGTTCGCCAGCCTGATCGTGCCGAGCCTGGCAGTGCGCCATTACCAGGAGCGCCGCAAACTGCCGTTTGCCTACCTGACCGGCGTGGGCGGCTACGGCATCGGCCTGGTGCTGTCGGTGGTGCTCGACTTGCCGTCGGGCGCGCTGATCGTCTGGTGCCTGGCCCTGCTGGCCATGCTGGTGTACGGATTCGGGCCGAAACCGGCACAAGCCGCCTGATACTTTCCGGCCGAAATCGAAACCCCGCCCTGAGCAATCACGGCGGGGTTTTTTCATGTGCCATATCGTGCCGGCGCAGGCGCCCTTTTGCGAACTCTCAAATGGCGGCTTGCTTCGCATATTAAAATTTTAACAATACTTCTCAGGCCGCTTGATACCTGCTGCAGCTTCCATATTCCTGCGTTTTGACGGCCTCGCGCCGGAGGATGAGCATGAACCGCCCGAATATATCTCGAGAGAATTACCAGACCTACGTGTGGTTTCGCCAGGCCGCCGAGCGCGGCGACGCTTACGCCCAGTTCAATCTGGGCCTGATGTACAAAAAAGGCGATTGCATCGAGCGCGACTACGCGCAAGCCTTCGAATGGCTGCGCCAGGCGGCCCTGCAGGGCCTGGCGTTCGCGCAGAACCATCTTGGCGCGCTGTACTACAACGGACGCGGGGTCGACAAATGCGACGCCGAGGCCGCCTACTGGTTCCGCCACGCGGCCGAACAGGGCGATGCATCGGCCCAGCAAAACCTGGGGCAAATGTACAAGAAAGGGCGCGGCGTCGGCCAAAACCACGAGCTGGCCCTGGCCTGGTTTTACCGGGCGGCGGAACAGGGCATCTCCAGCGCCCAGAGCCTGCTGGCCGAATGTTACCTCGCCGGCAACGGAGCGCCGGTCAATTATCCGCTCGCCATGGCCTGGTTCCGCAAGGCGGCGGTGCAGGGCGAGGCACAGGCCCAGCTGAACCTGGGGCTGATGTACAAGCGCGGCCTGGGCGTCGACGCCAGCGACGCGCAAGCGCTGTGCTGGTTCCGCCAGGCTGCCGCGCAGGGCAACCCGATGGCGCAGCGCCAGCTGGGCGTCGCCTATGCCGAAGGCCAGGGCGTGCGCATCGATCCGCTGCGCGCCTTTGCCTGGCTGCAGCGCGCCGCCGAGCAGGGCGAAAAGGATGCCCAGTTCAATCTCGGCGTCATGCTGGCCAACGGCCAGGGCGTGCAGCAGGACGAGGCGCGCGCCATCGGCTGGTACCTGCGGTCGGCCGAGCAGGGCCACGTGATGGCGCAATACAACCTGGGCAGCATGTACGCCAACGGGCGCGGCGTGCCGCGTGACGAATTGCGCGCGCTCGATTGGTACCGGCGCGCAGCCGACCAGGGAGCGCCGAACGCCCAATTCAACGTGGGCGTGATTTATGCGACTGGGCAGGGCGTGCAGAAAGACGAGGCGCAGGCGGCGCGCTGGTACCGGATCGCGGCCGAGCAGGGCGACGCCAGCGCCCAGAATAACCTCGGCGTGCTGTATGCCAACGGCCAGGGCGTGCCGCAAGACGACAACCTGGCCGTGTACTGGTACAGCCAGGCGGCCGAACAGGGCCACGCGCTGGCCCAGTACAACCTGGGCGGCATGTACAGCAGCGGGCGCGGCGTGGCGCGCGACACGGTACGCTCGTATATGTGGATGTTGCTGGCGGCCGACGCCGGCGACGAAACCGCCAGCGCCAACAAGAGCATCGCCGCGCGCCGCTTGACGCCGTCCGAAATCGGCTCCGCGCTCGACCTGTCGCGCCAGTGGCAAATGACGCACAGTGCCCACTAGGTCACTGATCTTCCCGCCCGGTCTGCTTCACTGCACAAACTGCAATTGAAAGTTCTTCTCGGAACTTTCCGCCAGACGCTACAATAGAAAGGGCAAGCAGATTTCCGCTTGCGTCCGATTGACTCTAGGCGTGCGCCCATGAAAACTGCCCTCCGCATGATGACCCTGGCCGCCATGGCTTTTATTGGCACCACCGCCGGCGCCGGCACCTTGTCGGTGCAAGTGAGCGACAGCAGCGGCAAGCCGCTGGCCGACGTGGTCGTGGTCGCCGACCCGGACGCGGGCGCGCCTGTGCCCAAGTATTTGAAGCCGGCCGAAATCGAACAGCGCGGCCAGAAGTTCTTGCCCCTGGTGAGCGTGATCCAGACCGGCAGCCGGATCTCGTTTCCGAACAATGACAGGGTCAAGCACCACATTTATTCGTTCTCGCCGGCCAAGAAATTCGACCAGAAGCTGTATTCGGGTGTCGCGGCGGCGCCACAGGTGTTCGACAAGGCCGGCATCGTGGTCCTCGGATGCAATATCCACGACAGCATGATCGCCTACGTCAAAGTGGTCGATTCGCCGTATTTCGCCAAGACCGATGCCGCTGGCGTGGCCCGCATCGAGCTGCCGGGCGCGGGCAAGTACGCTGTCTCGGCCTGGCACTACAACATGATCGGGATGGCCGGCGTCCAGCCGGTAGAGATCAAGGGCGACGCCCCGGCGGCGCTCAGCTTCAAGCTGGCCCAGAAGCCGGTCGCTGCCGACGCCGCGGTGGTCTACTGAAATGATCCAGCGTTTCAAAAGCCTCGAGGCCCGGATTGCCACGCTGTTCCTGGTGCTGATCATTGCTGTCCAGGTGCTCGGCCTGCTCGTTATCCAGCAGGGCATCGACCGCAACGCGCGTGCCTCGATCGCGACCGAGCTGCAAAACGGTGAAAAGGTGTTCCGCAAGCTGCTCGAGCAAAGCGCGCAAAAGCAGCGTTCCAGCGCCACGGTGCTGGCGCGCGACACGGCCTTCGTGCAAGCGATCGGCAATGGCAGCGAGGAAGATCGCGCCACCATGGCGACCGTGCTGAAGAATAGCGCCACGCGCGCCAACGCCGACCTGACCATGCTGATCGACGGCGAGCGCAAGGTCGTCGTCTCGACCGGTGTCGAAAAGGCCGGCTCGCTCGAAAAGCTGGTGCTCGGCCTGCTCGACCGCGCCGACCAGCCAGGCGGCACCAGTGCGGTGGCCATCGTCGACCAGAAGCCGGTGCAAATTGTGGTGATGCCGGTGCGCGCGCCGATCACCATCGCCTGGGTCGTGATGGGCTTTGCCATCAACCGTCAGGTGGCGACCGACATGCAGGAACTGTCGGCCCTCGATGTCTCCATCCTCACGCGCGCCAGCAATGGCCCGTGGGTGCCGGTTGAATCGACGCTGGCGCCGACCCTGATGCCCAAGGTGGCGCGCGACCTCGCGCCGCTGCCGGAAAACCCCATCAAGGCATTCGATCTCGATATCGGCGGCAGCAAGTACAGCGCGCGCCTGGTGACCATCGGACGTGACGCCGACCATAGCGCCAGCGTGCTGCTGGCGCGCTCGATCGATGCGGCGACCGAACAATACGCCAAGCTCGAACGCACGCTGGTCGCGCTGACCGTGTTCGGGATCCTGGTGGCTGGCGTGGCTGCCGTGCTGACCGCCAAGCGCATCGCCCAGCCGCTGCGCGAGCTGGCCGGCACCGCGCGGCGCCTTGAGCGGGGCGACTACCGCGGCCAGATCGACGTGCGCCGCGACGACGAGATCGGCGCGCTGGCGAAAGCATTCGACAGCATGCGCGAAGGGATTGCCAAGCGCGAAAAGGAAATCCGCCGGCTCGCCTACTGGGATCCGCTGACCAACCTGCCCAATCGCGCGCAGTTCGTGCAGATGCTCGATGAGGCGCTGGCCGAGGCCAAGCGGCGCGAGCAACCGGTATGCGTGCTGATGATGGACCTGGACCGCTTCAAGCACGTCAATGACGTCATGGGCCACAATTTCGGCGACAGCCTGATGCGCCACGTGGCTGAGCGGCTCACGCTGCGGGTGGCCGAAGCCTACGCCGCGGCCCACCTGGCGCGCCTGGGCAGCGACGAATTCGCGGTGCTGCTGCCGGGCGCCAGCGTCGAAGAAGCGCTGCTGATCGCCGCGCGGATACTGGCGGCGCTGCAAGAGCCGCTGTCGATGGACGAGCAGACGGTCGACATGGGCGCCGGCATGGGCATCGCCAGTTTCCCGCTCAACGGCAAGGACCCCGAGGAACTGCTGTCGATGGCCGAAGTGGCGATGGACCGCGCCAAGATGCGCAACGACGGCGCGATCGTCTACGACGCCGTGATGGACACGGCCAGCGCCAAGAGCCTGAGCCTGTTGACGGAGCTGCGCAATGCGATCGAACGCGACGAGTTCCGCCTGCACCTGCAGCCCAAGCTGAAGCTCGATACCGGTGAAGTGGTGGGCGCCGAAGCGCTGGTGCGCTGGCTGCATCCGGAGCGCGGCAATGTCTTTCCTGATGAGTTCATCCCGTTCGCCGAGCAGACCGGCTTTATTCGCCAGTTGACACTGTGGGTGCTGGACCGCTCGGCCGCGCTGTGCCAGGACTTGGCGCAGCAAGGCATCCACCTGAAGATTTCGGTCAACCTGTCGACCCGCGATTTGCTGGACCAGGACTTGCCGGGCAAATTCAGCGACATCCTGGCGCGCCACAAATTGTCGCCGTCATCGTTCTGCCTGGAGATCACCGAAAGCGCGATCATGGACGATCCGGTGCGCGCCCAGCTCACGCTCGAGCGCCTGCACGCGATGGGCGTGGACCTGTCGATCGACGACTTCGGCACCGGCTACTCGTCGCTGGCCTACCTGAAGCGCCTGCCGGTGAACGAACTGAAGATCGACAAGTCGTTCGTGCTGAACATGGAAAACGACATTGGCGATACCAAGATCGTGCGCTCGACCATCGACCTTGGCCACAACATGGGCTTGCGCGTGGTGGCCGAAGGAATCGAGAGCGAAGCCGTATGGCGCTTGCTGGCCGCACTCGGTTGCGACCAGGGCCAGGGCTACTTCATGAGCCGCGCGGTGCCGGGCGACCAGCTGGCCGCCTGGATCGCCAACTGGGTGCCGCCGCAGAAGGTGGCGCTGCCGTACACCGATACGGTCAACTAGGCTGCTGAATCCGAAATCGAAACGTCGTCCCCTATACGTTAATTGCTGTAGCAGATACGTGGTATTTCGCGATTCCAGCTAGCGCCATATGCATATAGGCGATGGCAAATAAACAAACGCACCAACCAACGCCCATCCAATTCGCGCTATTATCTTCCCCGGCTTTTCCCCCGCATCGGCAGCGCCGCGACCCGGCCTGCCGTCTACGACTCTTTACCGAAAGACGGAATCTTCCATGCAAATGAAACATGCATCCCTGGTCGTCGGCCTGCTCGCCATGCTCGGCGCGAACGCAGCGCCGCTCACCTGTCCTGCCAACGGCGTGGCTATCAACTACCCGGTTTCCAAAAAAGGCGACCAGCAGGACAACTACCACGGCACCACGATCGCCGACCCGTACCGCTGGCTCGAGGACGCCAACAGCGCCGAGACGAAAGTCTGGGTCGACGCACAGAACAAGGTGACGCAAGACTTCCTCGGCCAGATTCCGGAGCGCGAAACCATCAAGCAGCGCCTGACCAAACTGTGGAACTACGAGCGCTACAGCGTGCCGTACAAGGAAGGCGGCCGCTATTTCTACAGCCGCAATGACGGCTTGCAGAACCAGGCCGTGCTTTACACCATGAAGTCGCTGTCGGACGAGCCGCGCCTGCTGCTCGACCCGAACACGCTGGCCGCCGACGGCACCGTTGCGCTGGCCGGCAGCGCCGTCAGCCCGAATGGCAAATACCTCGCCTACGGCACCGCCGCTTCCGGCTCCGACTGGAACGAATGGAAGGTGCGCGACATCGACACCGGCAAGGACACCGGCGACGTCCTCAAATGGGTAAAATTCTCGGGCGCATCCTGGACTGCGGACGGCAAGGGCTTCTTCTACAGCCGCTACGACGCGCCGGAAGAATCGGCCGCGCTGGCCGGCGTCAACTACTTCCACAAGATGTACTACCACGTGCTTGGCACGCCGCAAAGCGCCGACCCGCTGGTCTACGACCGTCCGGACGACAAGGAAATGGGCGTGACGGGCCAGGTCAGCAACGACGGCAAATACCTGGTCATCACGGTCAGCAAGGGCACCTCGCCGAAGGTGCGGATCTACTACAAGGACCTGTCCCGGCCAGGCGCCAAGGTGGTGCCGCTGGTCGACGTGTTCGACGCGGCCTACACCTTCATCGATAATGTCGGCCCGTTGTTCTACTTCATGACCGACAAGAATGCGCCGCGCGCACGCGTGGTCGCGATCGACACCCGCAAGCCGGCCGAAGCGCAGTGGAAGCAGGTCATCGCCGAAAGCGCCCGGACGCTGGCCGGCGCCAACATGGTCAACGACCAGATCGTGGCAGAGTACCTGGCCGACGCGCGCAGCCTGGTCAAGGTGGTTGACCGCAACGGCAAGCTGGTACGCGAAATCAAACTGCCGGGCATCGGTTCGGCGGCCGGCTTCGGCGGCAAGCGCAACTACCGCGAAAGCTTCTACTCGTTCACCAGCTTCACCAATCCGACCACGATCTACCGGCTCGACATGAAGACCGGCGCGAGCACCGTGTTCCGCCAGCCGAAGGTCGACTTCGACCCGAGCGCCTATGAAACGCGCCAGCAGTTCTTCACCAGCCGCGATGGCACCAAGGTGCCGATGTTCATCGTCTCGAAGAAGGGCCTGAAGCTCGATGGCAGCAATCCGACCTACCTGTACGGCTACGGCGGCTTCAGCATCTCGATGACGCCGAGCTTCTCGCCGGCCAACCTGGCCTGGATGGAAATGGGCGGCGTCTACGTGTTGGCCAACCTGCGCGGCGGCGGCGAGTACGGCGAAGCCTGGCATGAAGCCGGCACCAAGCTGCTCAAGCAAAACGTGTTCGATGACTTCATCGGCGCGGCCGAATGGCTGATCGCGAACAAGGTCACCTCGCCATCGAAGCTGGCGATCGGCGGCGGCAGCAACGGCGGCCTGCTGGTCGGCGCGGCAATGACGCAGCGTCCGGACCTGTTTGCGGCGGCCATTCCGATGGTCGGCGTGCTCGATATGCTGCGCTTCCAAAAGTTCACCATCGGCTGGGGCTGGACTTCGGATTACGGCTCGTCGGACAACGCGGACGAATTCAAGGCGCTGGTCAAGTACTCGCCGCTGCACAACCTGAAGGCAGGCACCTGCTACCCGGCCACGATGATCACCACGTCCGACCATGACGACCGCGTGGTCCCGGCGCACAGCTTCAAGTTTGCCGCCGCCGCGCAGGCCGCGCAGGGTGCCGGTGACGCGCCTGTCATCATCCGCATCGACGTCAAGGCAGGCCATGGCGCCGGCAAGCCGACCACCAAGGTGATTGAGGAAGTGGCCGACCGCTGGGGCTTCCTGAGCCGCGCGCTGAAGATGAACTCTCCAGCCGCAGTGGCTGCCAAGTAGGCATCAGGTATCACAATGTAATACGCGACGTCGCCTTTTTGGCGACGTCGTCACGTCTGGTATGCAGCTTGGCGGTCGACGGGCACAATCGGGCCCTCTACTTAAAGGACTGCCATGCCGCTGACCCAAGCACGACCGAATTTTGCCCTCTACCTGGCCGGGATCCTGATCCTCGGCATGGCCTTCTACGGGCCGATCGCTCAACTGGCCCACTATCACGACTTCGCCGACCAGCGCGCGCTGTTCGGGATTCCGCATGCGGGCGATGTCTTGTCGAACCTGGCGTTCCTGGCCGCCGCGCTGTATGGCATGGTCCAAATGGGACGGGCGCGTGTCGTCGATCCTGCCCTGGCGATGTTCGTCGGCGCGCTGGCGCTGACCGCCGCGGGATCGACCTGGTATCACCTGGCGCCGGACAATGCGCGCCTGGTGTGGGACCGGCTGCCGATTGCGCTCGCATGCGCGGCCTTGCTGGCCGGCGCGATCCGGGAATCCTATCCGAAGCTGAAGCTGGCGCTGCCTGCGCTGGCAGCGTACGGCGCCCTGAGCGTGCTGTGGTGGGTGCTCACGGCCGACCTGCGCCCTTATTTGCTGATCCAGGCGGCGCCGCTGCTGTTGATTCCCGTGCTGCAGTGGCAGACGGGCGCGCCTGCGATGCGGCGCGTCGCCTTCATCGTGGCGATTATCCTGTATGTGCTGGCAAAGCTGTTCGAAGTGGCCGACCAGCCCGTGTTCCAGGCGCTGGGCGCGCTCAGCGGCCACACCATCAAACACCTGCTGGCCGCCGCTGCTGCGTGTGTCCTGGTCCGGCATTTTCCGCAGGGTGCGCGCTGAAGCGCAGTGCGGTCCCTAGCGGTGAACCACGACCAGCAGGGCCTTCGCTTCGGTCTTGCCGGGATTGCGCAGCGCGTGATTCTGGTCGGCCGGATACCTGGCGGTGCCGCCCAACTTCAGCTTCTTCTTCTCCAGTCCCACTTCGACTTCGATTGAACCGTGCAGCACGGTGACGTGCTCGCTGGTGCCCGGATCATGCGCCTGCGACGCCAGTTCGCCGCCCGGCGCGAGCGTGAGCTCATACCATTCGTATTTGCCGGCCATTTCCATCGGCCCCAGGATGCGCAGGATGTAGCCGGCATGCGCGCCGGGCAGGGTAGGGGTCTCGTGCGCGTCGAGCACGCGGATGGTCTCGGCCACCCGCGTCTCGGACGAGAGCAGTTCGCCGATCGGCACGCCCAGCGCGTTGGCCAGGCGCCAGGTGATTGCAATCGTCGGGTTCGCCTTCTCCCTTTCGATTTGCGATAACATCGATTTCGACACCCCCGCAATGCGCGACAGGTCTTCCAGGGTCAGCCCGCGCGCCAGGCGCAGCCGTTGTAGCGTTGCGCCCACTTCAGGAGGAGAATTGCTAGCCAGTGGTGTACTCATGATGTTTTGACCATTCTTTATTTGCAAAGTGAAACAAACTGAAGCTTGCCAAGTTCACTGGCCTTGGGTAATATCCATTATATTGAATTTTAGTTCGATATCGCGGAATTGACGGCATCGAGCGATCACGGTACAGCATACTGCAACAGTCGGTCAAGCCGGCATCCACAGACGAGGACAAAAATGAGCGATCAAGCGAAGAATGCGTTTTTCAGCGGCCTGCGAACCAAACTGGACACCCTGCGTGACGACGGCCTGTACAAGCCCGAGCGCGTGCTGGCTTCGCGCCAGGGCGCCGAAGTGGTGGCCCAAGACGGCCGCACCCTGATCAATATGTGCGCCAATAACTACCTCGGCCTGTCGGGCGACTTGCAAACCCAGCAAGCGTCGATCGCAGCGACCGAAAAATACGGCTACGGCCTGTCGTCGGTGCGCTTCATCTGCGGCACCCAGACCGTGCACAAGGAGCTGGAACAAGCCATCTCCGCCTTCCTCGGCACCGAAGACACGATCCTGTACGCTGCCGCTTTCGACGCCAATGGCGGCGTATTCGAGCCGCTGTTCGACGAAAACGACGCCATCATCTCGGACGCGCTGAACCACGCCTCGATCATCGACGGCATCCGCCTGTGCAAGGCCGGCCGCTATCGCTACCAGCACAACGACATGGCCGACCTGGAAGTGCAGCTGCAGGCCGCCATCGCCGCCGGCAAGCGCCACAAGGTCATCGTCACCGACGGCGTGTTCTCGATGGACGGCACGATCGCCCAGCTCGACAAGATCTGCGACCTGGCCGACAAATACGGCGCGCTGGTCATGATCGACGAATGCCATGCGTCCGGCTTCATGGGCAAGACCGGGCGCGGCACGCACGAACACCACAACGTCATGGGCCGCATCGATATCATCACCGGCACGCTGGGCAAGGCCCTGGGCGGCGCGATGGGCGGCTTTACCGCGGCCCGCAAGGAAGTGATCGACACGCTGCGCCAGAAGTCGCGCCCCTACCTGTTCTCGAACACGCTGGCGCCATCGATCGCCGGCGCTTCGCTGTCGGTGCTGGAGCGGATCTCCAAGTCGACCGAGCTGCGCGACCGCCTGCACGAGAACACCGCATACTTCCGCAAGGAGATCGAGCGGATCGGCTTCACCATCAAGCCGGGCACCCACCCGGTGGTGCCGGTGATGCTGTTCGAAGCGCCGGTCGCGCAAAAATTCGCGGCCCGCATGTACGAGCTGGGCGTTTTGCTGAGCGGCTTCTTCTACCCGGTCGTCCCGATGGGCCAGGCGCGCGTGCGCGTCCAGCTGTCCGCCGCGCACACCCGCGCGCAGCTCGAGACCGTATTGAAAGCATTCGAACAAGCCGGGCGCGAGCTGGGCATTCTCAAGAATTAATTTAGACTGGAAAAGAATAAAATGGAACGCATCCTCATCATCGGCGCCAACGGCCAAATCGGCAGTGAACTGGTCGGCGCGCTGGCGCAAAAACACGGCGCGGCCAACGTCATCGCATCCGACATCGGCGCGGTCAACGTCTACAAGGCGGCGCGCTACACCCAGCTCGATGTGCTCGACCGCGAGCGCCTGGCCAAGCTGGTCGCTGACGAAAGCATCACCCAGGTCTACCAGCTGGCCGCACTGCTGTCGGCGACCGGCGAACAGGCGCCCCTGAAAGCCTGGACCCTGAACATGGACGGCCTGCTCAACATCCTGGAAGTGGCGCGCGAGCGCGGCGAAGCGGGCAAGCCGCTGCGCGTATTCTGGCCGTCGTCGATCGCCGCCTTCGGCCCGAACACGCCTGCGCAAAACACGCCGCAGTACACGGTGATGGACCCGACCACGATCTACGGCATCAGCAAGCTGGCCGGCGAGCGCCTGTGCGAGTACTACTTCACCAAGTACGGCGTCGATGTGCGCAGCATCCGCTACCCGGGCATCATCAGCTTCAAGTCGCCTCCGGGCGGCGGCACCACCGATTATGCGATCGCGATTTTCCATTCGGCGCTGCGCGGCGAGCGCTACGACTGCTTCCTCGGCCCCGAGACGACGCTGCCGATGATCTACATGCCCGACGCGATTCGCGCCACCATCGAATTAATGGATGCGCCGGCCGACAAAATCGCGATTCGTTCAGCTTATAATGTCGCCGGATTGTCGTTTAACCCACGAGAGCTGGCCGCTGCGATTACCCTCGCCGTACCAGAGTTCAAGATCGGCTACACCCCTGACAGCCGTCAGGCGATTGCCGATACCTGGCCGCAAAGCCTGGACGACGCCAAAGCCACAGCCGACTGGGGATGGAAAGCCTCGATCGGACTTGATCAGCTGGTTACCGACATGCTCGCAAACATCGACGTCTCGTTAAGCCAGGCTGCCTGACACGTTTCACGAGAACAGATAGAGGCCCCCGATGGACATGAGCGTATTCGACCTATTCAAGATCGGCATTGGCCCTTCGAGTTCCCACACGGTGGGCCCGATGGTCGCCGCACGCCGCTTCCTGGTCGAATGCGGTGAGCTCGATACGGCCGTCGGCGTCGAAGTAGGCCTGTATGGTTCGCTGGCGCTGACCGGCATCGGCCACGCCACCGACAAGGCCGTGATCCTGGGCCTGATGGGCGAAACGCCGCAAGGCTGCGACCCGCAGGCGGTCGACGACCAGCTGGCCGAAGTCGAACTCGATGGCGTCATCAGGCTGCTCGGCACCAAGGATGTGCCGTTCAGCGCCAAGACCAATATCATCTGGAACAAGGCATCGAGCCTGCCCGAACACCCGAACGGCATGCGCTTTACGCTCAAGCTGGCCGACGGCTCGGCCATCGAGCGGATTTTCTATTCGGTCGGCGGGGGCTTCATCCACGCGGCCGGCGAATCGCACGTGCGCCAAAGCGGCTCGGGCGGCACCGCGCCGATCCGCTTCCCGTTCGACACCATGGACCAGCTGCTGGGCCACGGCAGGGCGAGCGGCATGAGCATTCCGCAAATGCTGCGCGCGAACGAGCTGCAGCGCATGACCGAACAGGAACTCGACGAAGGCCTCGACAAGATCTGGCACGTGATGCGCGACTGTATCGCCCACGGCCTGGTCACGGGCGGCCAGCTGCCCGGCGGCCTGAACGTCAAGCGGCGCGCGGCCAACCTGTGGAAGCAGGCGGTCGACGCCAAGAACAGCGATAACCGCGCCAACGACCTGCCGCACGACGCGCTGCACCAGGTCAGCCTGTACGCGATGGCGGTCAATGAAGAAAACGCGGCCGGCGGGCGCGTCGTGACGGCGCCGACCAACGGCGCCGCCGGCATCATTCCGGCCGTGCTGCGCTACTACGCCGAGGACTGCCGCCCGAGCGATCCGGTCAAGGGCGTGCGCGAATTCATGCTGACCGCGGCCGGCATCGGCATGCTGTGCAAGAAAAACGCATCGATCTCGGGCGCCGAAATCGGCTGCCAGGGCGAAGTCGGCGTCGCCTGCGCGATGGCCGCGGCCGGCCTGGTCGCCGCGCTCGGCGGCAGCAACGAGCAGATCGAAAACGCGGCCGAAATCGGCATCGAACATCATTTGGGCATGACGTGCGACCCGATCGGCGGGCTGGTGCAGATTCCCTGCATCGAGCGCAACGGCATGGGCGCGATCAAGGCCATCACGGCCGCCTCGCTGGCGCTCAAGGGCGACGGCACCCACTTCGTCAGCCTCGACGACGTCATCGAAACGATGCGCCAGACTGGCGCCGACATGCAGGACAAGTACAAGGAAACCTCGCTCGGCGGGCTGGCGATTCACGTGGTCACGGTCAATCACGCGGCTTGCTGAACGGTACGCGTGGATCTTGTCAAACTTGTAAAAACCGGTTACTTTCGAGCTTCGTCGTGAAAGCGGCATTTCCGGAGTTCGCATGATTCGACAGCGTTGGCGCACCATCCTGCTGCTTGCGGTTCTGGCATTGCCGCGGTTCGCACAGGCCGACATCGTCGTGCGCTTTCCGCGTCCCGAAAGCAGCCCTGACGAGCGCTCCCGTTACACCCAGCGCCTGCTCGAACTGGTGCTCGCACGCGCCTACCTCACCTACCGCGTCGAACAGAATCCGGTGCGCATGCAGCAGGGGCGCGCCATTGTGCGCCTCAAGAGCAACGAGGGCATCGACGTTCTCAGCACCATGACCTCGGTCGAGCGCGAACAGGAAATGCTGCCGATCCGCATACCGATCGACAAGGGCCTGATTGGCTGGCGCCTGCTGCTGATCAACAAGACGCATGCCGACAAGTTCAAGTCCGTCAGCGCGCTCGACGACCTCAAGAAGCTCATCGCGGGGCAGGGCAACGACTGGCCCGACCTGCGCATCATGCGCGCCAATGGCCTGAACGTGTACGGCACGTCCAGCTACGATTCGCTGTTCAACATGCTCGAGAGCGAGCGGATCGACTATTTCCCGCGTTCGGTGACCGAGATCTGGGCCGAAGTCGACCTCTACCAGCAGCGCCTGGCGGTGGAGCCGGCGATCGCGCTGCGCTACCCGACCGCCATCTACTTCTTTGTACGCAAGGGCAATACCCGGCTGGCCACCGACATCCGCGAGGGGCTGGAAAAGATGATCGCCGACGGCGCGTTCGAAAAGCTGTTCCAGGAACACTTCGGCGACACGATCCGGCGTGCGCGCTTCAAGGACCGGCACATCTTCGAACTGAAGAACCCCCTGATGCCGGCCGGGATGCCGGTGGGGGCAAGGACCTGTGGTTTCACGAGTAGGCAAAAAGTTGGCAAATCCGGCAAGGGGCGGCGCTCCGCACTATAATTAGGGTCCGATCGCATTGCTCCGCCATTCGTTGCCAGACCAACCCGGAACCATTCCACTCTATGCTTTACGTCTCTACCCGCGCCGGCCAGGCCGCCGCTACGCAAACGCCCCAACAATTTTCCGACATCCTGCTGGGCGGCCTGGCCCCCGACGGCGGGCTGTACCTGCCGTCCGAGTATCCGCAAGTGAGCGGCGCCGAGCTGGACGCCTGGCGCAAGCTGTCCTACGCCGACCTGGCTTTCGAGATCCTGCGCAAGTTCGCCACCGATATTCCCGAAGCCGACCTCAAAAAGCTGTGCAAGAAGACCTACACGGCGGACGTTTACCGGAATGCCCGCAAAGGCGAAAAGGCGGCCGAGATCACGCCGCTGCGGGTGCTCGAAAAGGATGGCGACAAGACCCTGATCCTGCAGGCGCTGTCGAACGGTCCGACGCTGGCCTTCAAGGACATGGCGATGCAGTTGCTGGGCAATCTGTTCGAATACACGCTGGCCAAGAACAAGGCCGAACTGAATATCTTCGGCGCGACCTCGGGCGATACCGGCAGCGCGGCCGAATACGCGATGCGCGGCAAGAAGGGCATCCGTGTCTTCATGCTCTCGCCGCACAAGAAGATGAGCGCCTTCCAGAGCGCGCAGATGTTCAGCCTGCAGGACCCGAACATCTTCAACGTCGCCGTCGAAGGCGTGTTCGACGATTGCCAGGACATGGTCAAGGCAGTCTCGAACGACCTGCCGTTCAAGGCGGCGCAAAAGATCGGCACCGTCAATTCGATCAACTGGGCGCGTGTCGTCGCGCAGGTGGTGTACTACTTCCGCGGCTACCTCGCGGCCACCGCCGACAACACGCAAAAGGTCTCGTTCACGGTCCCGTCCGGGAACTTCGGCAATATCTGCGCCGGCCACATCGCCCGCATGATGGGTTTGCCGATCGACCGCCTGGTCGCCGCCACCAATGAAAACGACGTACTCGACGAGTTTTTCCGCACCGGCGTGTACCGCGTGCGCAAGTCGTCCGAGACCTATCACACCAGCAGCCCGTCGATGGACATCTCGAAGGCGTCCAATTTCGAGCGCTTCGTGTACGACCTGGTCGGACGCGACGGCGAACGCGTGCGGGCGCTGTTCCACAAGGTCGAAACTGAAGGCGGCTTCGATTTGTCGGGCAAGCCCGGCAGCGACGGCGACGAATTCAAGCTGGTTTCCGAATACGGCTTCGTGTCGGGCAAATCGACCCACAAGGACCGCCTCGACACGATCCGCGACGTGGCCGACGATTACGACATCACCATTGACACCCACACCGCCGACGGCATCAAGGTCGCGCGCCAGTACATGGCGCCTGGCGTGCCGATGATCGTGCTTGAAACCGCGCTGGCGGCCAAGTTCAACGAAACCATCCTCGATGCGCTTGGCGTCGACGCCGAACGGCCGGCTGGCTTCGAGAACATCGAATCGCTGCCGCAGAAATTCATCGTGATGCCGGCCGACGTGGCCAAGATGAAGACCTATATCGCGGCCAACACCGGACTGTGACGATGAGCGCGCCCGCCAAGCCGATGCTGACTGTCCGCGAAGCGCTCGACTTCATGCTGGCGGCCGCGCGCCCGTCGAAAGCGGCCGAGATCGTGGCGACGCTCGATGCCAACGGCCGCGTGCTGGCTGAAGCGCAGGCCTCGACCATCAACGTGCCATCCAACGACAACACGCAAATGGACGGCTACGCGGTGCGCGCGGCCGATTGCGCCAGCGGCAGCGCGTCGCTCACTGTCACGCAGCGCATTCCGGCCGGCCAGGTCGGCCAGTTCCTCGCGCCCGGCAATGCCGCGCGCATTTTTACCGGCGCCATGATCCCCGAAGGCGCCGATGCGGTCGTCATGCAGGAGCAGTGCGAGGCGGCGTCGGCGAATATCGTCACCATCAATCACGTGCCCAAGGCCGGCGAGTGGATACGCCGCGCCGGCGAAGACATCGTGGCCGGCTCGGTCATTCTGGCGGCCGGCACGCGCTTGCGCAGCCAGGAGCTCGGGCTGGCGGCGTCAGTCGGACTGGCCAGCCTGCCGGTGTACCGCAAGCTGCGGGTGGCCGCGTTCTTTACCGGCGACGAACTGGTCATGCCGGGCGAGGCGCCGGGCGGCCAGCTGCCGCCGGGGGCCATTTACAACTCGAACCGTTTTTTGCTGCGCGGCCTGCTCGAAAACCTCGGCTGCACGTTGACTGATTTCGGCATCGTGCCCGATACGCTCGCAGCGACCCGCGCGACGCTGCGCGACGCGGCGCGCGAGCATGACCTGATCATCACCTCGGGCGGGGTGTCGGTCGGCGAAGAGGACCACATCAAGCCGGCGGTGGAAGCGGAAGGGCGCTTGAACCTGTGGCAGATCGCCGTCAAGCCGGGCAAGCCGCTGGCGTTTGGCGAAGTCGAGCGCGCCGCAGGGTCGGCCTTCTTCCTCGGCTTGCCGGGCAATCCGGTATCGAGCTTCATCACTTTCTTGCTGTTCGTGCGGCCGTTCATCCTGAAGCTGCAAGGCGTGGCCGGCAGCGTCGCGCCGCGCTCGTTCGCCATGCGCGCCGACTTCAACTGGCCCAAGGCCGATCGCCGCAACGAGTTCCTGCGCGTGCGCACCAACGAGGCCGGTGGGCTGGAGCTGTTCCAGAACCAGGGCTCGGGCGTGCTGACGTCGACGGTCTGGGGCGACGGGCTGGTCGACAACCCGCCGGGGCGGGCAATTGCCGCGGGCGACACCGTGCGGTTTATCCCGTTTAGCGAATTACTCCACTAGGTTTCAATGAAAATTACGTTGCGCTTTTTTGCCAGCGTGCGCGAGGAACTCGGCACGTCACAAGAGAATTTGGTCGTGCCCGAGGGCGTGGCCAGTGTTGGCGCTCTGCGGCGGTTGTTGCAGCAGCGCGGCGGCGTGTGGGCCAGCGCGCTGGCCGACGAGCGCCCGCTGCGCATGGCGTTCAACCACACCATGTGCGGCGCGGATGCGGTGCTGGAAGAGGGCGGCGAAGTGGCGTTTTTCCCGCCGGTGACGGGCGGCTAAAATACCAACTGTCGTCCTCGCGAAAGCGGGGACCCATGCTGAGCATAGTCAG
>JANYGW010000003.1 GCA_025359245.1 Massilia sp. | reverse complement strand
GATGTATCTGCGCCAGCCGCTGTTCATCGGCCTGCTGCACGACATCACCCACCACAAGCAGTCCGAGGACGCCTTGCAGCGCGCCGCCATGATCGACCCGCTGACCAAGATCGCCAACCGGCGCCACTTCGACAGCTTCCTGGAAAAAGAGTGGCAGCGCTCGATGCGCAGCGGCCAGCCGCTGTCGCTGGTGGTGCTCGACGTCGACCACTTCAAGCTGTATAACGACAGTCTCGGCCACCAGGCCGGCGACGCCTGTTTGCAGCGCGTGGCGCAGTCGATCGCCTCGCACGCGGCGCGCCAGACCGACCTGGCGGCGCGCTACGGCGGCGAGGAATTCGTGCTGCTGTTCGCCGAGACCGACGCCGATGCGGCCCACCTGCTGGCCGAGTCGATCCGCGCCGACATCGAAGGCCTGCACCTGCCCCACCCGCGCTCGCTGACCTCGCAGTGGATCACGGTCAGCATCGGCGTGGCGACGATACGGCCGCACCAGCTCGACAACACCGAAACCCTGTTCGTGGCCGCCGACCGCGCCATGTATGTGGCCAAGGAAGGCGGCCGCAACCAGGTCCGCACCAGCGCGCCGGGCAGCCACGCGGTGGAAGCCGTGAAAACGGTGGCGATGCGCTAGCCGCCGCCGCGCCCGGCCGGCGCAGCGGTGACGGTGGCGGTGGCAAAAAGCGGCGCCACGGACGGCACGGCGGCGAGGCTGGTGTAAACCCACGGGCGTGAAGCCGGGGTCAGACCCGGCGGGTCTGACCCCAGTCCTTGCAGCTGGGGTTGGTATGCGCCGCTAAGCGACCGTGAGCGCCGTGCTGTGGGATCTGGCCGATGCGCCGCGCGACAGCCGCGTGGTCAGCCCCACGCTGACGGTCACCGACACGATCCACAATCCCGACGCCACCTTCGCCACCCTGCAAGCACTGAAAGGCACGAGCCATGACGGCGGCTACGCCGGCGTCGACTTGGTCGACTTCCTCGACCAGTGGCAGTGACTGAAGTATTCGCCGTGGGATGCGCAGGCCGGCGACAATTTCCGCCCCCTCAGACTCGGGCTCAGGCTCACGCCCCGGCCCCCGCGACGCTGGCTGCCAGCGGCAGCACTATCGTAAACACGGTGCCGCCGCCGACCGTCGATTCGAGCCGGATGGTCCCGCCCAGCAGCCCTGTGACGATGTTGTAGACGATGTTCAAACCGAGACCGGAGCCGCCCTGCCCCAGCCGGGTGGTGAAGAAGGGATCGAACACGCGCGGCTGGTGCCGTTCCGGTATGCCGGCGCCGTCGTCGCGGAAGGCGATTTCCACGGTGTCGCCGTCGAGCCGGCGCGCGCTCAGCGTCATGGTGCCGCTGTCGCGTCCATGGAAGGCGTGGGCCAGCGCGTTGGTGACGAAGTTGGTCACCACCTGCCCCAGCGGCCCGGGATAACTGTCCATCCAGATCCCGGCCGGCACCTCGCACAGCAGCACGTGACCGCTTTTTTTATACATCGGCAGCAGCGTGGCCAGCACGCCTTCGAGCGTCTCCTTCAGGTCGAAGCGGCGGCGCTGGCTGCTGGCCTGGTCGGCGGCGACCTGTTTGAATGTGGTGATTAATTCGCTGGCGCTCGACAGATTGCGGCCCAATATTTCGCTGCCCTTTTCGACGGCGTCGAAGTAGTCGATGACGGCGCTGCGTTTGACGCCGCCGCCATTCATCGCCGCCAGCATTTCGCGCGTCAGGTCGTGCAGCGTGCTGGCCACGGTGACGCTGTTGCCGATCGGCGTATTGAGTTCGTGCGCGATGCCGGCCACCAGCGAGCCGAGGGCCGCCATTTTCTCCGAGCGCACCAACTCGTTCTTGGTGCGCGTGAGCGACTCCATCGCCTCGGCCAGTTCCTCGTTGGCCTGTTCCAGCTTGACGGTGCGCGAGCGCACGCGCGACTCAAGCTGCTGATTCGCTTCGCGGATTTCCTGTTCGATCTGGCGCTGGCGCGTGATGTCGATGATGGAAAAAATCAGCGTCATCTCGCCGCGAAACTCGAACGGGCGGCCCGACAACAGGCAGGTGAGTATGCGGCCGCTGCGCGTGCGGTGATTCGCTTCCAGCCGCAGCACCACCTGATGTTCCTCTAGCTGTTCGAGCATGCGGGCGCGGTCGCGCGGATCGTCCCACATATTGAATTCGGCCGAGGTGTGGCCGATCACCTCCTCGCGCGCGTATTCGAATTGCGTCAGCCAGAAGTCGTTGACGTCGACGAACAGGCCGTCGGCGATGCGCACCAGCCCGAGCGGAATTGGCGTGAGCTGGAAGATGCTGGAGAATTTGCGCTCGCTCGCCACCAGCTCCTCCTCGTGGCGCTGCTGCGCCGCCAGCGTGGCCAGAAAGGCGTTGAACCAGGCCAGCAGCTCGCGGATTTCATCGTCGGTGTCCGGCAGCGGCAGCGGCAGCACCTGCTCGCGCGCCTGGATGCGGCGGAAGCCGTCCGAAATCGCCTTGATCGGATCGACCATGGCGCGCTGGAACAGCCGGCTGGCCAGCCCGATGACGACGAAGCAAACCAGCATCAGCGCGGCGGCGATCTGGGTCAGACGGCGCATCGGCGCCAACAACGTCTGCTGCGGGATCACGCCGAACACGCACCACTGGCCGCCGGCCAGGCAGGCCGTGCTCACCAGCGCCTGGCGCCGGCCCAGCCACAGGTCCACGCTGCCGGCGCGGCCGGCCAGCGCGCGCAGCTCGGGCGGCATGGGCGTGCCGATGAGGGCGCGGTCGGGCG
>JANYGW010000183.1 GCA_025359245.1 Massilia sp. | reverse complement strand
GGGTTGCGGCCCTTGACGCCGACATACGGCGACTCCTCGCGCCCCAGGTCGAAGCCGAGGAAGATCAGCCGGTTTTCGGGCGCGACCGTGAGGCGCAGCGCGGGATCGGCGCGCACGCGATCCAGGTCTTGCACGGCCACGTCGTTGACAAAATCGACTCCGCCCGAGAGCAGCGCGGCGGTGCGGCTGGCATCGTTGGCGATCGGCGTGAGCACGACCTTCTGCACGTTGCCCTCCAAACGCCCCCACCACGCCGGGTTGCGCTCCAGCACCGTGCGCACGCCGGGCTCGCGCTGCGCGAGGCGGTAGCGGCCGGTGCCATTGGCGTTGCGCGACGAGAAGGCTTCTTCGCGCGCCTGATAGCTGGGCACCCGCTCGGCGTGGTGCGCCACAGCCCAGGTGCGGCTCATGATCATCACGGCGCTGAGCTGCTGCAGCAGGATGGGGTTCACACGCTCCAGGCGCAATTCGACGGTGTAGTCGTCGATCTTCACCGGCGTGCCCAACGGGCGGGCGTAGAAATTGAGCTGTGACGAAGGCTGCTGCGCCCGCAGGATCGAGAAGACCACATCGTCGGCCGTGAAGGGCGATCCATCGTGGAAGACCACGCCGCGCCGGAGTTCGAAGCGCCAACGTGTGGCGTCGACCGCCTGCCAGCTCGTGGCCAGGCCCGGGACGATGCGCTGATCGCGGTCACGCTCGACCAGCGCGTCGTGGATCAGGCCCGCCACGCCCATCGTCGTGGTCTCGGCCAAGGCGTGAGGGTCCATGCTTTCCACATCGCCGCGGGTGGCCCAGCGCAGCGTTTGCGCAAGTGCCGGCAAAGCAGCGAGCGCGCACAGGCAGGCGAGCATCGCCACACACCAGCGCCGCCACGCGACGCCTCTACCGCCATTGCACTTTTCGTTCATCGACTGCCTCGTGAACATTTGGCAAAGCGCTTTTATCACAAATGAATTAATCACATTTGGCATTTATTGCGGATGCGTGGGTGGCGACGCGGTTCGCCGGGTATTTCCCGTCAGCACCCGCTTTACTTCCGGACGAAGTACAGCTGCCGCGCTTAAGTGCCCGTTAATCGGCGCGCGCCACAATAGTTGAATGAAATTCAACGCTTTGTCGAGCTCGAGCGCACCGCCCGCTGACAGCGGCCCTCATTCGGCACTCCTGCCTCCCTCCGCCGGCCTGCCCGCTGTCTCGGTGCTCATGTACCACCAGGTGGGCCCTTTCGCGGCACGCCCGGCGCACAAGGCGGCGTTTTGCAACGTCGCTCGCTTTGCGGCGCAAATGGCGTGGTTGCGCGCCCTTCGCTACCACGTGATCAGCCTGGATGACGCTTGGCGCGGCCTGTTCGACGGCGCGCCGCTTCCGCCTCGCGCCGTGGTGCTCACATTCGACGACGGCTACGAAAACTTCGAGCGCTGGGCCTGGCCGGTGCTGCAACGCAACGGTTTTCCCGCCACGCTCTTTGCCGTCGCCGGCCAGCTCGGGCGCAACGCCGGCTGGCTGGACAAGAGCTTCGATCCCGCACCGCTGCTCGACGCGGCCGCGCTGCGTCGGCTTGCGGATGAGGGCGTGTCCATCGGCTCGCACAGCATGTCGCACGCCCGGCTCACCACCTTGTCGGACTCGCAGGTAAAGCAGGAATTGCGCGGCAGCATGGAGTTGCTGCAAGACGCACTCGGCCGCGCCGTGCCCGACTTCTGCTACCCCTACGGCGACCACGACGAGCGCGTGCGCGATCTCACCCGCGCGGCGGGATACCGGCTGGCGCTGACCTGCGCACGCGGCGCCGCCAACACCGCCAACAACGCCTGGGAGATCCCGCGCAAAGGCATTTCGTGGGGTGACAACGTGCTCGGGATGGCGTGGAAGCTGCACGCCAAGAACGCGCGCAAGGGCGGCCTGGCGTCCCCCTCGCCGGCAGCGCCGGTGCTCGCCTGATGCGCCCGCAGCCGCCAATGCGCATCGTCCAGCTCATGCACAGCCACGGCTGGGGCGGAGCCGAGCAGCACTTGTTGCAACTGGCCACCGAACAATCCGCCCGCGGGCATGAGGTTATCTTTGCC
>JANYGW010000100.1 GCA_025359245.1 Massilia sp. | reverse complement strand
GTCGCCATTCCCGGCGCCGACGCCAATCCGGTCGGCAATGGTCTGACCTATATCGACCACCTGACCAACAATGTGCACCGCGGCCGCATGAAGGAACTGGCGGACTTTTACGAGAGCCTGTTCAACTTCCGCGAGATCCGCTATTTCGACATCGCCGGCAAGCACACGGGCTTGAAATCGAAGGCGATGACTTCGCCCTGCGGCAAGATTCGCATCCCCATCAACGAATCGTCCGACGACAAATCGCAGATCGCCGAATACCTCGACCAGTACCACGGCGAGGGCATCCAGCACATCGCGCTGGGCACGAACGACATCTACCACTCGATCCAGCACATGCGCGACGAAGGCATTGCCTTCCAGGACACCATCGAGACCTACTACGAGCTGGTCAATCGCCGCCTGCCCAGCCACGGTGAAAACCTCGACGAGCTGCGCCGCCTGCGCATCCTGATCGATGGCCAGAGCAACGAAACCGAGCGCGAGCTGCTGCTGCAGATTTTCAGCCAGAACGTGATCGGCCCGATTTTCTTTGAAATCATCCAGAGAAAAGGCGACCAGGGTTTCGGTGAAGGCAACTTCCGCGCCCTGTTTGAATCGATCGAGCTGGACCAGATCCGCCGCGGTGTGCTCAAAGAAGACACCAGCGCAGCATAAGCAGACAATAAAAAGACCCCACGGAGACACCGCATGAATGCACCACTCGACCGCGCCCAGCTGGATCCCCAGCCGTCGCAGGAAATTTCCCTCAACGACAAGTGGACGCTCGAGCGCGGCCGCGCCTTCATGACGGGCACCCAGGCGCTGGTGCGCCTGCCGATGATGCAGCAGGAGCGTGATGCCAAGGCGGGCCTGAACACGGCCGGCTATATCACCGGTTACCGCGGTTCGCCCGTCACCTCCATCGACATGACCTCGATGAAGGCGAAAAAGCATCTGGACGCGCACAATGTGCACTTCCAGCCGGGCCTGAACGAAGACCTGGCGGCCACGGCCGTGTGGGGCACCCAGCAAACCAATCTGTTCAAGGACGCCAAGTACGACGGCGTGTTTGCCATGTGGTACGGCAAAGGCCCGGGTGTCGACCGTTGCGGCGACGTGTTCAAGCACGCCAACAATGCGGGTTCGTCGAAATTCGGCGGCGTCGTCGTGCTGGCCGGCGACGACCATGCAGCGAAGTCCTCCTCGACCGCGCACCAGTCCGATCACATCCTGACGGCCTGCGGCATTCCCGTGCTGTATCCCTCATCGGTGCAGGAGTACCTCGATTACGGCCTGCACGCCTGGGCCATGAGCCGCTACACGGGCTTGTGGGTGGCCATGAAATGCGTCACCGACATCATCGAGTCGGGCGCCGTGGTGGACTTCGATCCCGACCGCGTACAAACCATCGTGCCGACTACCTTCGACATGCCGCCGGGCGGCCTGAACATCCGCTGGCCGGACGCCATCCTGGACCAGGAAGTCCGGATGAACAACTATAAATGGTACGCGGCGCTCGAATACGCCCGTGTCAATAAACTCAACAAGATCATCTGGGACAGCCCGAAGCCGAAGATCGGCATCATCACGGCGGGCAAATCGTATCTGGACACCCGCCAGGCGCTGGCCGACCTGGGGATCGACGAGCAGGCCGCAAGCGACATCGGCATCCGCCTCTATAAAATCGGCATGACCTGGCCGCTCGAAGCGGACGGCGTGCGCGATTTCGCCGAAGGGCTCGATGAAATCCTGGTGGTGGAAGAAAAGCGCCAGATCCTCGAGTACGCGCTGAAGGAAGAGCTGTACAACCTGCCGGATGGCAAACGCCCGCGCGTGGTGGGCAAATTCGACGACACCGGCGAATGGCACGACCGGGGCGTGCGCAACAACTCCGGTCACGGCGACTGGCTGCTGCCTGCCACCTATGAATTGAACCCGGCCATGATCGCGCGCGCCATCGCCAGCCGCATCTCCCACTACTGCGCCGGCCACCCGGTCGAGCAGCGCGTCAAGGAACGCATCGCCTTCCTGGAAGCAAAAGAGCTGGTGCTGAAAAACGTCAGCGCCAAGCCCAATCCCGACACCGACCGTACGCCCTATTTTTGCTCGGGCTGCCCCCACAATTCGTCGACCAAGGTGCCGGAAGGCTCGCGCGCGCTGGCCGGCATCGGCTGCCACTATATGGTGCTGTGGATGGACCGCGAAACGTCGACGTTCACGCACATGGGCGCGGAAGGCGTGACGTGGGTCGGCCAGGCGCCGTTCACCAATGAAAAACATGTGTTCACCAATCTCGGCGACGGCACCTATTTCCACTCCGGCATCCTGGCGATCCGCGCGGCGGTGTCGGCCAAGGTCAACATCACCTATAAAATCCTGTTCAACGACGCCGTCGCGATGACCGGCGGCCAGGAATTCGACGGCCCGCTGTCGCCGGCGATCATTTCGCGCCAGATCGCCGCCGAAGGCGTCGGCCCGATCATCGTCGTCACCGACGAGCCGGAAAAATATCCCGACGATTACGCGTGGGCGCCCGGCGTCACGGTGCGCCACCGCAGCGAATTGATGGACGTGCAGCGCGAATTGCGCGACCAGCCCGGCGTGTCGGCGATGATCTACGACCAGACCTGCGCCTCCGAGAAGCGTCGCCGCCGGAAGCGTAACGAATACCCGGATCCGGCCAAGCGCGCCGTGATCAACGAGGCCGTATGCGAGGGGTGCGGCGACTGCAGCGTGCAATCGAACTGCCTGTCGGTGGAGCCGCTGGAGACCGAGTTCGGCCGCAAGCGGCAGATCAATCAGTCGTCGTGCAACAAGGATTTTTCGTGCGTGACCGGGTTCTGCCCGAGCTTCGTGACGGTCGAAGGCGGCTTG
>JANYGW010000043.1 GCA_025359245.1 Massilia sp. | reverse complement strand
CGTGCTCACTGAGCTGCCGAAACGCCAGCCCGGTGACGACATGACCGACCTGCTGCCGTTCAACTACGCCAAGCCCTAGCCGATTCGCCCCGACAGGCCGGCGCTCGCAAGGCCGACGGTGTGGTTTAAATCTCGCTTACAATCAAAGATGATCTTGTTTGACGATATCTGGATCAAGGACACACTTGGTCGCCGCCACAAGATCAATGACATCAGGTAGAACATAGCCAAGCTACGGAAATGGAAGGAAAAGCAGTCGCCACGTCGCCAGTCGCAATGACAGCGCAAAACTGCACATCCAAAGAAATCGGTGCATGAACGGTGCACAGACATGGAAATGAAAAAAGGACTAAGGAGAGCTTCTCCGTAGTCCCTTGATTTTTAAAGCTATTATTGGTCGGGACGGAGTGATTCGAACACTCGACCCCTTGCACCCCATGCAAGTACGCTACCAGGCTGCGCTACGCCCCGACGAGTTGTGAATTATATCAGAGCCTACCCGCGCTTTGGGGCACGAAATGTGCCGCCCCCAATAGCGCCCGCCCACCTTGCGCCGGCGCAAACGCGACGCATCAAAACCGGCCCCGCGCCGCCCTCCTCCTGTGCCGCTTATGTGCGTTACTGTACCGCGCCGCTATTCGCCTTCCGCTACCATTTATTCAGATAGTTGCCTCTAACGAAACATTTAACACTCCGAACTAGGGGTTAGTACCCATGGATAATCAAAATAGCGACAGCGCCCGTTTCCTCTCGACCGGGGTGGCGGGCCTGGACATCATCCTCGGCGGCGGTCTCACCAGCGACCGGCTGTTCCTCATCGAAGGCGAACCGGGCACCGGCAAGACCACGCTGGCGCTGCAGTTCCTGCACGAAGGCGTGCAGCGCGGCGAATCGGTCATCTACATCACGCTGGCCGAAACCCGGGTCGAGCTGACCGCCGTCGCGCAGTCGCACGGCTGGACGATGGACGGCATCCACGTCGAGGACATCATCCCCAATGAAAGCATCCTCCACCCCGACCACCAGTTCACGATCTTCCACCCGTCCGAAATCGAAATGGGCATGACCACCCAGCGCATACTCGACGCGATCGAACGTTACAAGCCGAGCCGCGTGGTGCTCGACTCACTGTCCGAACTGCAGCTGCTGGCCGAAAGCCCGCTGCGCTACCGGCGCCAGGTGCTCGCGCTGAAGCAGTACCTGGCCGGCAAGGGCTGCACCACGCTGTTCCTCGACGACCGCACCGCCTTGTCGGGCGACCTGCAGGTGCGCAGCGTGGCGCACGGCGTCATCACGCTCGAACTGATCAACCAGGACTACGGCTCCGAGCGGCGCCGCGTGCGCATCGTCAAATACCGCGGCATCGCCTTTCGCGGCGGCTCGCACGACTACAAGATCGTCACCGGCGGTCTGTGCGTCTATCCGCGCCTGATCGCCGCCCAGAGCCGCGTGCAGGCCAGCCGCAAGCAGCTCTCGTCCGGCATCGCGGCACTCGACACGCTCACCGGCGGCGGCCTTGACGAAGGCACCAGCACCCTCATCTCCGGGCCGCCCGGCACCGGCAAGTCGTCGCTGGGCGCGCAGTACGTGCATGCGGCCACGGAACGCGGCGAAAAGGCCGCCATGTTCCTGTTCGAGGAAGCGGCCAACAACCTGATGCTGCGTTCGACCGGCCTCGGGATCGACCTGCACGGCGCGCTCGAACGCAAGCTGCTGTCGATCCAGCAGATCGATCCGGCCGAAATGGCGCCCGGCGAATTCATGCAGGCAGTGGTCGACGCCGAACGCGACGGCGCGCGCGTGATCGTCATCGACAGCCTCAATGGCTACCTGAAGGCGATGCCCGACGAACGCTTCTTGGCCACCCATATGCACGAGCTGCTGACCTACCTGGGCCAGCGCGGCGTGGCCACCATCCTGGTCGGCGTCCAAGCGGGCATCATCGGCGGCGCCATGTCGACCGCGGTCGATGCCAGCTACATCGCCGACAGCGTCGTCATGCTGCGCTACTTCGAAGCGCGCGGCAAGGTGCGCCAGGCGATCTCGGTCTTCAAGCGGCGCGTCGGCATGCACGAACGGACCATCCGCCTGTTCAGCATGAGCAGCCAGGGCATCAAGGTCGGCGACGTGCTGACCAACTTCCACGGCATCCTGACCGGCGTGCCCACCTTCGACGACGAACAGTGCCAGGTTTTGTTCGACGACGAAAACAGTTAAGCGAATATATGGAAAAACGTGTCCTCATCTACGCCCCGACCGGACAAGACGCGGTACTGGCATCGAAGGTGCTGGAGCTGGGCGGCGTCGACAACCTGATCACCGACACCGCCGCGCAACTGGCGTCCGAACTGCTGCGCGGGGTCGGCGCCGTGCTGACGGTGGAAGAAGCCTTGTCCAGCGGCGGCCTGCAGGTGCTGGGCGATTTTGTCCAGTGCCAGCCCAACTGGTCGGACCTGCCGATTGTCCTGCTCACCAATCGCGGCCCCGATTCGCTCAGCGTGCGCCAGGCCATCGGCGTGCTGGGCAACGTCACGCTGCTCGAACGTCCGGTGCGCACGCTAACCCTGATCACGTCGCTGCAATCGGTGCTGCGCGCCCGCGCCAAGCAGTACTTGGTGCGCGAAACGGATCGCCGCAAGGACGAATTCCTGGCCAGCCTTGGCCACGAACTGCGCAACCCGCTGGCGCCGATCCGCACCTCGATGGGCGTGCTGACCCATTTGTATCCGGACCAGGCGCCGGTGCGCAAAGTGAGCGAAGTGGTCGAGCGCCAGGTCAGCCACCTCACGCGCCTGGTCGACGACCTGCTCGACGTGGCGCGCATCAACAGCGGCAAGATCGAACTGCAGCGCGACTACACCACCTTCGCCGCCGTCATCGGACACGCAATCGAATTGTGCGCCGCCCCGGCCGCGGCGCGCCGCATCACGATCTTTCCGGCGCTGCCCGAACAGGAAGTGGTGCTGTACGCCGACTATGCGCGCGTGGTGCAGATCGTGGCCAACATCCTGTCGAACGCGGTCAAGTTCACGCCGCCCGGCGGCAGCATTCACGTGGGCGCGGCGGTCGCAGGCAGCTGGCTGACGATCCGCGTGCGCGACAATGGCATCGGCCTGGAGGCGGATGCGTTGAAGCGGATTTTCTCGATGTTCGAACAAAGCCGCCCGCCCAGCGGCCAGATCGCCAGTGGCCTCGGCATTGGCCTGAGCCTGTCGCGCCAGTTCGCCGAGATGCACGGCGGCAGCGTGCACGCATCCAGCGAAGGATTGGGAAAGGGCAGCGAATTCGAAGTGCGCTTGCCGGTCGTTGCGGCCGGGCGGCCGACCACGCAGGTGGCGCCGGACCAGCCGGCCGGCACGGCCGACCACCGCCCCAAGGTGCTGGTGGTGGACGACAACCGCGATGCGGCCGACTCGCTGCAGGCTCTATTCGAAATGGAAAACTGCAATGTGGCGACGGCCTACGATGGCTGCCAGGCGGTGCAGGCAGTCGAGGCGGCCATGCCGGACATGATCGTCATGGACCTGGGCATGCCGGCCATGGACGGCTACGAGGCCGCGCGCCAGATCCGCGACAAGCAAGGCTGCAAAGACGTGCTGATGATCGCCCTCACCGGATGGGGCCAGAGCGACGCGCGCCAGCGCACCATCGAGGCGGGCTTCGATCATCACCTGATCAAGCCCGTTAATTTCGACGACATCAAGCGCCTGGCCGGCAACCGCCTGCACCCGTAAGGACGCGGCGGCGCCCTGCTCTATTTCCAGTCGCCGCGCAGCGCCAGCACCTGCTGGTGCAAGTACTCCGGCGTGGCCTGCACCGGATCGACCGGCGTGCCGACCGCCAGCGCCAGTTGCGAACGCGGACCGCGTGCAAACGAGCGCTCGAACAGGTTGCCCGGATCGCGCGTGAGCAGACTGCCCCACAAGCCGCGCAGCGCCATCGGTATCACCGGCACTTTGCTGCGCTCAAGGATCTTGGCGATCCCGCCGCGGAATTCGTTCATCTCGCCGGTCGCGGTCAGCTTCCCTTCGGGGAAAATGCAGATCAGGTCACCCTCGTGCAGGGCCTGCGCGATGTCGATATAGGCTTTCTCCATCAGCCACGGGTCTTCCTTGCCGGGCGCAATGGGAATCGCGCGCGCGTTGCGGAACAGCCAGCCCATGACCGGCATCTTGAAGATCCGGTGATCCATCACGAAGCGGATCGGGCGCGGACTGGCCGCGCCGATCACCAGCGCGTCGACGAAGCTGACGTGGTTGCACACCAGGATGGCCGGGCCTTCATCCGGGATCCGGTCGACGTCGACCACCTTGACGCGGTGGATCGTGTGGATCAGCATCCACGCCAGGAAGCGGATCAAAAATTCCGGCACCAGCGAGAAGATATACACGGCCACGACCGCGTTCAGGATCGCGGTGGCAAGGAACATCTGGGGAATCGTGAAGCCCAGCTTGAACATCACGATTCCTGCGCCGGCCGCGGCGATCATGAATAGCGCGTTCAGGATGTTCATGCCGCCGATGGTGCGCGACAGGTGTTTCGGATCGCAGCGGGTCTGGATCAGTGCGAACAGCGGCACAATGAACAGGCCGCCGAACACGCCCAGCATGGCGATGTCGAACAGGATGCGCAGCGCGCCCGGCGTGTGCAGCAGGCCAACCATGTCCACTGCCGCTGTGCTGGTGTAGGCCACGCTGGCGAAATACAATTCGATGCCGAACAGCGACAGCCCGATCGAGCCAAATGGCACCAGGCCGATTTCCACCTTGTGGCCGGACAGCTTTTCGCACAGCAGCGAGCCGGTGCCCACGCCGATCGAAAACACCGTCAGCAGCGCCACAAACACGCTGTAGTCGCCATGCAGGTAGTTTTTGGCGTACAACGGAAACTGTGCCAGTATCATCGCGCCGTAAAACCAGAACCACGAATTGCCCAGCATCGACAGGAACACGGTGCGGTTCTGGCTCGAAAACGACAGGTTGCGCACGGTCTCGGAAAACGGATTCCGGTTGATCTTCAGCTCCGGCATCGGCGCCGGTGATGGCGGGATGCGGTAGCTGATCAACAGGCCGATGACCGCAAACAGCATCGTGCCGCCGGCCACCATCATGATCCCGCCCGGCTTGTACTGCACCAGCGCGGCACCGATGATCTGTCCCAGCAGGATGCCAACAAAGGTCCCCATTTCGACCAGGCCGTTACCGCCGACCAGTTCGTCGGACTTCAGGTGCTGCGGCAGATAGGCGTATTTCACAGGACCGAACAGGGTCGAATGCACGCCCATGCCCAACACTGCGGCCAACAGCAGCGGCAGCGTCTTCGTCATCCAGCCGATGCCTGCCACCAGCATGATGCAGATTTCGAGCATCTTGACGAAGCGTGCAAGGCGTCCCTTTTCGACTTTTTCCGCAATCTGGCCGGCAGTCGCCGAGAACACCACATACGGCAAGATGAACAGGCCTGGAATTAACTGGGTCAGCAGGCCCGGGTCGAGCGAGGTCCAGCTCAAGGCGTCATATGTCAGGACCACCAGGAACGCGGTCTTGAACACATTGTCATTGAACGCGCCGAGAAACTGCGTCCAGAAAAACGGAGCAAAGCGCCGCTCCTTCAGCAGGGAAAACTGGCTTGATTGACTCATGTGGGTGATCTCTGATCGGTTAGGTTGAGTGGATGGGATTTCAGGCAGTGCGCAGCAAGGTCTTGAATGCCTGCGGCACCCACGGCCTGGCCGCCACGATAAAACTGATCGCATGGCGCTGTTCGAACGGCAGGCGGATTTCATGCTGATGCTGCTGCGCGAATTCGGCCGCCACCTGCTTGAGCCGTTCGAGCAGCGCCACGCTCGACTGCTTCGACAACATCACGTTCACCAGCCGCAGCACCTCGTCTTCGCCATCAAAGCGCGAATCGAGGTAGTCGGCCGCCGCCTCATGCCGGAAGTAGCTCTGGATCGGGCCATGCGCAATCCAGCCGAAGGTGCGCGCGATCAGCAGCTTGACGCGGTTGTTGGGCAGCAGTTCGAGAAAGCCGATCTTGTCGAGCCGCAGCAGGTATTTGGTCACTTCGACTGCATCCATGTCGTAGAACTTGACGATATCGTCGAAGCCGATATGGTTCATCGCCGACACCGCCACCACCAGCAGGCGCGGGTCGCCGATGATTTCGCGCTCCTGCGCCAGGGTCAGCTGCGAAATGAGCGCCGGGCCGCTCTGGGCCGCGCTCAGTTCGTCGAACTCGATGCCGCTGGCGCTGAGGATCTGGTCCAGCCGCTGCAGCGTGAAGTTTTTCTGTGAAAACATGCGCTTGACACTCGCTTCCGACATATCGATGCGTTCGGCCAATTCGCCGTACGTGATGCCCCGCGCCTTCAACAAGCGCTTCAAGGTGTCGACCAGTGTAATTGCGTGGGGCATGCCTGCATCCTTTTGTCTTCCGGTAGCAGATATTAATACTGTTTGCCTTTAAAAGCGATACAGTTGTTTATCTATTTGCAAGGTGTGGATGATACGGCCAACATCGGTCCTGCCATTTCGGCCCAACGACGAAAGAAATCCGATGAAAACACTGCTTTGTCTCGTGCTTGCCTGCACCTTGTGCAACGCCAACGCCAATGAACAGGCCAGCAATGACCTCTCCAATGCATCCGGGCTGATCGCGGACGGCTCGGCGCTGGTCGTGGGCGGCTCGTTGTCGGCACTGGCCGCGTCGGGCGGCGTGGTCGTGGCCAGCGTCGAAGTGGTCGGCGAATCGGTCATCGTGGTGCTGGCCGGCGCCTCGCAGGCGGCGCGCGCCACCGTCAGGCTGAGCGCGCACGCGGCGGCCGGTGTCACACTGGTGGCCGGCACCGCGGTCAGCGTGGTGCTGATCGCCAGCGGCACGGTGCTGATCGTGGCCGGCGAAGCGATCGCCTACATACCCAACGAGGCGGCCAAGTCGCTGATCTACCACGCGCGCATCGGCGCCGGGGGGTACTGAACATGAAGCGACTGCTGCTGATACTGCTGATGGCCTGCAGCCTCAATGCCCAGGCAGGGCGGGTGTGCGAGGTGAAGAAAAACAGCGCCGCCGCCTTCATCGCGGCGATGAACCTGGCAGAAAAGACGCGCAGCGCGCTCGAAGCGTCGCATGCCCAGGTGGCGCTGGTGGCGCGGGTCGGGCAGGATTTGTCGAAGTACGGGCTGCGCTACTCGCACATGGCGTACGTGTGGCGCGACCATCCCCGCGGGCGCTGGATCGTCGTGCATGAACTGAACCAGTGCGGCACCGCGCAGTCGGCGCTGTTCGAACAGGGACTGGCCAATTTCTTCCTCGACGATTTGTTTTCGTACGAGGCTGACATTCTGATTCCATCGCCGCAGAGCCAGGCGCGCATCGTTGCGATGCTGTCCTCGGGCACGCCGCTGCGCCTGCACCGGGCGCGCTACAACATGCTGGCGTATGCGTTTTCAACCGAGTACCAGAATTCGAATCAGTGGGTGCTGGAGACCTATGCAGCCAGCGCCGCCGAGATGCCGATCAGCGACCGCTCGCAGGCCCAGGCCTGGCTGAAGCTGGCCGGCTATCAGCCGCTGACGGTCGAGGTGAGCGCGGGACAAAGGCTGGGCGCGCGCCTGTTCGCCGCCAATATCGCGTTTGACGACCACCCTTTCGGGCGCCGCGCTGCAGGGAAAATCGATACGGTGGTGGTGGAATCGGTGCTGCGCTTCGTGCGGCAAAGGGAGCCGGAGGCGCGCGAGATTCTGGTGCACTGACTGGGCAAAAGTTGCGAACTCTGGATATCAGATAACACAAACCAATGTCATCCTCGCGCACGCGCACTGGTGTCCGGAATAATTCTGTTGACGGCGCCATTGCCACGAACTTCTTCAGAAATCGCGAAAGTGAGACTTGAATTACAAAATTCAGCGTCGTCCTCGCGAACGCGGGGATCCATGCTGACTATGCTCAGTATGGATCCCCGCG
>JANYGW010000014.1 GCA_025359245.1 Massilia sp. | reverse complement strand
GCGCGGCGTTCGCGCTCGCGCGCGTGGGCGAGACCATCGACTACTTCCGCGGCGAGGCCGAGATCAACTGGATCAAGGTGAACCAGGCGGATATCTGGGCGCGCACCGACAAGTTCCTGCTGCTGTCCGGCTATCTGAATTTCCGGCTGTGCGGGCGCTTCGTCGATTCCACCGGTTCGCAAGTGGGCTACCTGCCGTTCGATTACAAGGCGCAGAAGTGGGCCGGGCGGCGCGACTGGAAGTGGCTGGCGCTGGCGGTGCAGCCGCACATGCTGCCCGAGCTGGTGGCGCCGGGCACGCGTATCGGCGCCATCGACGCGGCCATCGCGCTGGCGACCGGCATCCCGCAAGGCACGCCGCTGCTGGCGGCGGCCGCCGACAAGGCCTGCGAAGTGATCGGGGCCGGCTGCCAGGAGCCGCACATCGGCTGCCTCAGCTACGGCACCACGGCTACCGTCAACACCACTACCACGCGCTACGTCGAGGTGACCCCGTTCATCCCGCCGTATCCGGCCGCGATCCCGAACGCGTACAGCACCGAGGTGCAGATTTTCCGCGGCTACTGGATGGTCAACTGGTTCAAGGAACAGTTCGGGCATCTGGAAAAGGCGCGCGCGCTGGAAGAGGACATCGCGCCCGAGGCGCTGTTCGATGAACTGGTCAACGCGGTGCCGGCCGGCTCGATGGGACTGATGCTGCAGCCTTACTGGACGCCGGGAATACGGGTGCCGGGACCGGAAGCGAAGGGCGCCATCATCGGTTTCGGCGACGTGCACACGCGCGCCCACGTGTACCGCGCGATCCTGGAAGGGCTGGCGTACGCGCTGCGCGAAGGCAAGGAGCAAATCGAACGGCGCAGCGGGGTGGCGATCACCGAACTGCGCGTCTCGGGCGGCGGTTCGCAGAGCGACGCGGCGATGCAGCTGACGGCCGATATCTTCGGCTTGCCGACGGCGCGTCCGCATATCTACGAAACGTCGGGCCTGGGCGCGGCGATCGATGCGGCGGTGGGGCTGGGGCTGTATCCGGATTTCGCCACGGCGATCAAGGCGATGACGCGGGTGGGCCGGGTGTTCCATCCGATCGCGGCCAATCAGCAGATGTACGACCAGCTGTACCACAAGGTGTACCGCAAGATGTACGCGCGGCTGCAGCCGATGTATGCCGAGATTGCGGAGATTACCGGCTACCCGAAGCCGGTGTGAAAAGCGCTGGAATCGCAAACTGCAAATCAAGAAAATACTAACCAACGTCGTCCTCGCCTTCGCAAGGACGGCGTTGGTTGAAGTTGGTAGTCTTGGTGGACACCGTGAATTCTGGGCGGTCGCGTGCTCACTGCTTGCTTGTACCGCTGCTACTTCCTGCTACAGCTTCACCATCGCCCTGAGCGCTTCCCACGTGCTGCTGCCCGCGTCCACGGCTGCCACGCCATTGCGCCCCGCATCCTTGGCCGCGTACATGGCGCGGTCGGCGGCGACGAAAAACTTCGCGATGTCGTCGAGCTGGTTCGGCACGATGGTCGCCACGCCGATGCTGGAAGTGATCCAGGCGCTGGTCGGCGAGCTCGGATTGGGCAGCGCTAGCGCCTCGACCCGCGCGCGTATCGATTCGGCCAGCGCGCGCGCCGCATCGGCGCCGGTCTCGCCGAACAGCACCACGAATTCCTCGCCGCCGTAGCGCGCCGCCAGGTCGGTCGGGCGCATCGCGTGCGCCTGCAATATCGCGGCCACTTCGCGCAGCGCCCCATCGCCGGCGGCGTGGCCGAGCGCGTCGTTGTACAGCTTGAAATGGTCGACATCGAGCACGAGCAGCGACAGCGGTTCGCTGCTGCGCACGGCGCGCTGCCACTCCTGCTCGAAAAAACGGTCGAAGTGGCGCCGGTTGGCGATCTTGGTCAGCGGGTCGACCAGCGCGGCGCGCTCGAGCGAACTTTCGTACTGCTTGCGGTGCGAAATGTCGTGCAGCAGGCCGATGAATACCTGTTCGCCGCCGCTGTGCATCGGCGTCACGGTCAGGTCCATCGGATGGGCCGAACCGTCGCGATGGCGCACCGCCACCTCGCGCGCGCCGGACGCCAGCGGCGCGCCCGGATCGGCCGCGCAGGCGTCGAACCAGGCCAGGTATTCCTGCGCCAGCGGCGCGGCCAGCAGATCGCCGATCGCATGGCCGGCCAGCTGGCCGGGACCGTAGCCAAGGTAGGCGTCGCAGGCCGGATTGCTGTACTGGATGCGCCCGCACGTTTCGAGGATCATCAGGCCTTCGGCCATGTTATCGACGATCATGCGCAGGCGCTGGGCCTGCTCCCAGCGGGTCTCGGTGTGGCTGTGCGCCTGCAGCTGGGCGCGCACGCGGGCGCACACCTCGGCCATGTGCAGCGGCTTGGCGATGTAGTCCACGGCGCCCAGGTCGAAGCCGGCCAGCACGTCCTCGGTGTCGGTGCGCGCGCTCATGAAAATGACGGGGATGTCTTCGGTGCCCGCATGCAGCTTGAGCTGGCGGCAGGTCTCCAGGCCGCCCATGCCGGGCATCATCACGTCGAGCAGGATCAGGTCGGGATGGACGCGCCGCGCGATGCTCAGCGCGCGCTCGCCACTGGTGGCGACGAAGGTCTGGTAGCCCTGCTGCGCCATGGTGGCGCGCAGCAGGTCGATATTGGCCGGCGCGTCGTCGACGATCAGGATGGCGGCTTCACGTGGCGATGAAACGGCGGGAATCATGCGGTGCCTAGTCTGGGCTGGGTGGGGAATGCGCCGCTAAATAGTACCGCCTTGCTGGCTTGTTTGCTAATTGAAGTTTCTTTTGAGCTATTTTCCAAGGGAATAATCAGGCCCGCGTGGCGCAATTACAACCCTTGGTCGTGTGTCTTTGTCAAAGTTGATAATACGCTTGCAGCGCGAAGGCGCGCGGCGCCAGCGGCAGGTCGAACGGCAGTTGCAGGCCGGGCGCCGGACTCGGTTCGCGCGCATCGGCGTTGAACACATTGCGCACGGTGGCCGTGACATCCCAGCTGCCGCGCCCGCGCTCGCTGCGCAAGCTCAGGTCGAGCGTGGTGTAGTCGGCGATCGGCGCACGCAGGTCGCCCGCCGGGCGCAGCCGTTTGGCGACCCGGTTCAGCTGGGCGCCCAGCAGGCGGTCGCGCGCGAACTGCCAGTCGGCCCTGGCGTACAGATGGTGGTGCGGCGCGTAGCCGGCATCCTGGCCGCTGGTCTTGTCGGTCGACACCTGGTAGCTGTAATTGCCCATCACGCGCAGGTCCTTGCCGACCTTGACCACCGACTCGAATTCCAGGCCGTGGCCGGTCTGGTCGCCGGTGTTGCGGTAGGTGGCGCCGGTATTGGCGATCGCGTTCGGCACCGTGCGGATGATGTTGCTCATCGCATAGCGGTAGACCGTCAGGTTGAGCTGGGTGTTGGCGCGCGCCTGCCATGAAAACGCCGTCTCGAGCGTGTTGTTGGTTTCCGGCTTCAGGTTCGGGTTGCCGAGCGCGACCGGATTGGTGATGCCGTAGCTTTCCAGGAAGGCCGGTGCGCGGAAGGCGCGCCCGTACAGCAGCTTGGCGGTCAGGTCGTACGACGCGTCCCACACCAGCGCCAGGCGCGGATTGGTGGTGCCGCCGAAATCGGAATACTGGTCATGGCGCACCCCGGCCGTCAGCGTCCAGTCCGGCGCGAACGTCCATTCATCCTGGGCGTACAGGTAGTCGACCTGGCGCCGCTGGGGGAACATGAACGGATTGGTGTTCGAAAAATCGACCACCTGCGGCAGCGGAATCGGCAGCCCCGAGGCGGTGTAATTGAAGTTGCGCATCTCGCGCGTGCGGTACATGTTCAGGTCGTCGTGGCCGATCCCGAAGCGCATATTGTGGCCGCGCAGACCGGCATAGCCGGCGTAGGCCGACAGGCGGAACTGGCGCTCCCAGAAATCCGGGCCGCCCACCATGCCGTTCGGAAAGGGGCCGGTCGGAAAGCGCAAGCCGGGCGGAAACAGCTGGTAGTCGACCGGCGTCAGCTGCGCGTAATACATGGTGCTGAGCATGACGCCGGCGCTCCAGTCGTTGCCGATATTCGTATCGGTCCAGGCCAGGTCGGTGGTGAAACGGTTGCTTTGCGAGCGGCCCACCGGATCGAGCGCATTGGCGATGCCGGCGCCGGTGCCGACATTGTCGCGGCCCTTGTAGCCGGCGCGGAAGCGCCACTTCTCGTAGTTCAGCTCGAGGTTGGCATCGATGGCCTCGTTGCCGACGTTGACCGAGCCCGGCGCCAGCGACGCATGGGTGCCGAACACGGTGTCGTTGCGGGTCTGGGCATCGGCCTGGACGGTGCTGTGAAAGCCGTCGGTATTGCCCACGCGCAGGTAGGCGGCCACGCTGGCCGGCCCCACGGTGCCGCCGTGCTGGACCCAGACGTCGCGCGTGCCGAAGCTGCCCACGCGCGCGCCGACGTCGGTGCCGCGCACGTCGGCCGGCCCCTTGGTGATGATGTTGATGACGCCGGCGAAGGCGTCCGAACCGTACAGGGCCGAGCCCGGTCCGCGGATGACTTCGATGCGCGCGATGTGCTCGACCGGATAGCCGCCCCACACATTGCCCTTGTTGCTCAGGTAGGCGGAGGTGACCGGGATGCCGTTCTGCAGGATCAGCACCTGCGGCATGTAGGCGCTGTAGATGCCGCGCACCACATACAGGGGGGAATACTGGTTGGGCGAGCGCTGCACATGGATGCCGGCGACCGACTCGAGCACCTGGTCGAGGTCGGTGGCGCCCATGGCGGCGATGTCCTGGGCCGTGATGACCGAGGCGACCGCCGGGGCGCGCCGCAGCGACTGCGGGTTGCCGGTGGCGATGCTGACATTGCTCTTGTCGCCGTAGACCAGGGTGAGCTCGTCTTCATCGCTGGCCTGGGCCAGGGCGCCGTGCGCCTGCAGTACCAGGACCAGAGCCACGCAGCGTGGCAGGGCGCTCACACATCTCACAAATATTCTCCCAAGGTGGTGGTGCCTTACGCCGGCGCGCATTGATTGCCGCCGGTCACATAACCATACTATAGGACCAGCGTTGCTTGCAATAAAGTGTGATACTTCTGCCCACAATTCCCGCAACAAGGACACTTTTTGTGGAGCTGGCGTGACAATTGTGCTTACTTTCGATGCCACTCGCGCGCTGGCACGCCGGCGTAGGCGAGGTGGCGGCAGGGGATCGGAAACAGGCTGCCCGCGGGGCGTTCGAGCGCTTCGATATAGCCGGGCGGCATGCCGGCCAGGAATAGCGGCACCCGGAACATGTGGAATTCGGCGATCGAAAAACCCATGTCCGCGCACAGCGCCGCCGTCATGGCCGCGTAGTTCATGCGCAGGCGCGGATGCTTGGCCACCAGCAGCTGTTCGGTATCGAGCGCGATGCGCAAGTGCGCGCCGTCGCCCAGGCCGAGCCGCTGCGCCAGCGCCAGCAGCCACGGCAGGCGCTCGTCGCCCAGTTCCGGGGTCGGCCGGCCAAAGCCGTAGATGCGCCCGGCGCCGGCCACCACCTCGGCCAGGGTGCTGCCCTGGTCGAGCGCGGTCTTGGTGCGCAGGAAATAGTCGATCGCGCGCACGCCCGGCTGGCCGCCGTAGATGCCCGCTTCCGACACCGCCAGCGCGGCCGAGATCGCCAGCGCCGGGGTGCTGCGCGCCGAACCGGCCAGCGCCGCGACGCGGTTGTTCCAGATGCGCGCATCCGGATAGCTGGTGTAGACCAGGATGGCGTGCAGCAGCTCGGCCTGGGCGGGCGAAAAACGCCGTCCGGTGATGCCGAACAAATACAGCTCGACCCAGTCCAGTTCGCGCAGATCGCGGTGCAGGTCATGTCCGCGGAACATCGCGTGGCTGCCGATCACGGCCGCGCCCATGCGGCTTTTCAAATGGCCGACGTGCTGCTCCAGCAGGTCCGGTCCGTTCATGGCGTCTCCTGTTCGATGCTAAAGAAGGGGAACTTGCGAAAGCCCATCTCGGTCTGCTCCAGCGCGTGCGCGGCCGCGCCCGGCAGGCGCAGCATCAGGAACAGCATTTCACCCTGCGCCGGGGTAAAGCCGAGATCGTGCAGCGCGGCCGCGGCCACGCCGCCCATGGCCAGGCCGCAGCCGGCGGCCGCTTCCAGCGCGCCCAGGTTGGCCTGCAGCCAGCCCAGGTGCGGGCCGGGGCTGATGCCGGCCAGGCATGCCAGCGTCTGCAGCACGATGGTGCTGGCGCTGCGCGCGTGCGGTTCGAATCCGGCCGCGTGTTCCTGCACCGGCCAGATGCTGACCGAGCGGTCCGGTTCGGCCGCCAGGCGCAGCTGCCATTCGGCCAGCGCGCTGCCGCAGCTGCGCCACAGGTCCATCGCCAGCAGCACTTCGCGCGCGCCGCCGTAGCCACCGGCGCCCACCGACAGCGCGGCGATCAGCGAGGCAGCGGCGGTCGAACCGGCCACGCCGCCGCACATGGCCGCATGCACCGACGGCGCGCGCGGACCGGGATTGGCCAGCGCCATGGCCAGCGTGTCGAGCAGGCGTTCCTGGGCCGCGCTGGGCGCTTCGCCGCGCAGCAGCAGGAACAGCATGTCGGCCCAGCTGGCCTTGCCCAGCATGGCGCCATACACGTCGTAGCCGTGGCAATGGGCGCTGCGGGTGGCGAAGGCGTTGTCCGGCTCCGGCTGTTCGTCCCAGATGCGCGTGTGGACCAGGTTGGCGGCGTCGGCGCTCATGCCAGGCACACGTGGGTCAGGCCGCCGTCGACCACGATTTCCTCGCCGACGATGTAGGCGGCGTCGTCGCTGGCCAGGAACAGGGCGACCTTGGCCACCTCGTCGGCGCTGCCGAGGCGCTTGATCGGCGAGCGCGCGCGGATGTCGGCGTGGATCGCCTCGACCCGCTCGGCCGGCAGCTTCAGGCGCTGGAAGGCATTGGTGTCGATCGGGCCGGGGCTGATCGCGTTGACGCGGATGCCGCGTCCGATCAGCGCCAAGCCAAGCGACTGCACCAGCGAACGCTGGGCCGCCTTGCTGGCGCCGTAGACGCTGAAGTTGGGGGTGCCGGTCTGGTTGGTGATCGAGGTCGTCACGATGATCGAGGCGCTCGCGCCGAACAGCGGCAGCGCCTTCTGGATCGTGAAAAAGACCGCCTTGAAATTGATCCCGACGATGGCGTCGAACTGGTCTTCGGTGACCTGCTCGAACGGCGCGGGACTGGACAGCCCGGCATTCAAGAACAGCACGTCGAGGCGGCCGAAGCGCTGTTTGACCTGGGCCAGCAGCGCATCGACTTCGGCCAGGTCGCCGGCCTGGCTGGCCACGACCAGCGCGTCGCTGCCCAGTTCTTCCTGGGCGGCGGCCAGCGCGGCCGGGTCGCGCCCGGTGACGGCCAGGCGCGCGCCGTGGGCCTTGAACAGGCGGGCGCTGGCCAGGCCGATGCCGTTGGTGCCGCCCGTGATCAGGACGACCTTGCCTTCGAGCTTGTTCATGCGCCGTCTCCCAGCACGCGCATGCGCGCATTCATCGGCGGCACTTCCTCGGCATCGATATACACGTCGAGCAGGGTCGGGCCGGGACGGCGGCAGATGGCGCCAATGTCGAGGGCGGCCATGTCGGCCGGCGAGGTGATCGTGTGGCCGTGGGCGCCGAGGGCGCGCGCCAGCATCGCGAAGTCGGTGCGCGGCAGCGCATAGCCGATCTGCTCGGCGCCGCCGAGGCGCTGGCCGTGCTTGACCATGCCGAGCGCGGCGTCGTTGAGCACCACGAAGATCACATTCAACTGGTCGGCGACCGCGGACGACATTTCCTGGCCGCTCATCAGCATGCTGCCGTCGCCGGTGATGCACACCACCGGCACGTTGGGATTGGCCGCGGCGGTGCCGACGGCGGCGCCGATGGCCCAGCCCATGGGCGCGAAATGGGTGGTCAGGCGCAGCCAGCCGCCGGTGCTCTGGCGCTGGCCCAGCTCGCGCGTGCGCTCGCCGGTGCGGCGCTCGGCCACGCGCCGGTCCTGCGGCTGCAGGTAGTGGGTGGCCCAGGCCACGCTGTTGCCGGCGTCGGCCAGGTAGCGCGTGGTCGGCGGGAACAGCTTGGACAGGTCGCGCATCAGGCGCTGCGGCTTGATCGGCGTCGCGTCGCTCAGGTAGGCGGCCGGCGCGTCGAGGATCGATTCCGGTTCCCAGCGCGGGCTGCTTTCCAGGCGCGCGATGCGGCGCCGTTCGGTGGCGCCGTCGACCGTGCCGATGCGCTGGGTGCGCTCGACCAGGCGGTTGAAGATCGAACTGATCGAGCCGCGCATGTGGAATTGCGCCATCGGGGTGCGCGCCAGGTGCTCTTCGGATTCGTCGATGTGGACCAGGCGCTCGTTCATCAGGCTGTCGCACCAGCCGCCGGTATTCCATTCGCCCATGCTGGTGCCGACTGCCAGGATCAGGTCGACCGAGTCGTCGCGCAGCGCCGCTTCGGCCGCCGCGTGGCCGCCGAAACCGAACACGCCGCGAAACAGCGGGTGCTGCGGACTGACCAGGCCCTTGCCGTCCGGGGTGGTGACGAAGGTGGCGCCTTTCATGGCGGCGAACTGGAGGATCGAGTGGATCGCCTCGCCGCAGCCGCCGCCGATCAGGAGCACCACGTTGCGGCACTGGGCCAGCATGCTGCTGAGCGTTTCGACGGCGGCGTTGTCGACCAGCGCGCTCGGGCGCAGCAGCGTGCGCAGGTCATGCGAGGGCGCCGACAGGCCGCTCGGCGCGCGGAAGATATCGACCGGCACCGACAGGTGCACCGGGCCGCGCGGGGTGCGGGTGGCATGCTGCAGCGCGGTGATCAGTTTCAGTTCCATCTGCTGGGCGTGCGATACCAGCGAGTTGTAGCGGGTGCAATGGCGGAACATGCCGAGCACGTCGATGCCGGTGCAGCTCGATTCCTGCAAGGTGTGCTTGCCGAACGAGGGCAGCGCCGGCTGGCCGGTCAGCACCAGCATCGGCACGTCGTTGCCGTAGGCGGTGGCCACGGCGGTAATCAGGTTGGTGGCACCCGGTCCGGAAGTGGCCATGCAGACGCCCACCTTGCCGGTTTCGCGCGCATAGCCGTCGGCCATGAAGGCGGCGCCGGCTTCGTGGCGCGCGACGATGTGGCGCAGCTGGCCGCCGCGCCGTTCGTTGCGCGCGATCGCATTGTAGAACGGTTCGATGGCGCCGCCCGGGACGCCGAACACATAGTCGATCCCGAGCTGTTCGAGATAGGCGATGGTCAGGTCGGCCATGTCCATGGGAGGCAAGGCGGGCGCTTTCGGCGCGAGTTGACGAAGTAATTCCGGGGCGAGCGTGTTGAGCATGGTCTGCAACCTGACGATAGTGGCTGCGAGATGTCAGCCGTGTTAAAGAGCGACGTGTGATTGTTACGATCCACACAATTGAATTACTAATGAGAATTATAGCTTAATAAAATGGAATTTTGCTGCACTGCGGTCAGGAAAATGTAAATAAACTGTGGAATGTTAATTCTAATTTCCGAAATGCAACAATCTATCGGCGGGCAGGGGCAGGCGTGCGCGGTCGCGCCGCAGGGCGGGCAACGTGGGGAGGAGGGCGGAAGGGGACGACGTGGGCGGCGAGCGCGCCCACGTCTGGCAGGGCGGAGGTTACAGCTGGGCGGTGATCAGCTTGCCCAGGATGGCCACGCCTTCACGGATGCGTTCCGGCGGCACCGTCACGAACGACAGGCGCAAGGTGTTGGTTTCCGGCTCGTTGGCGTAGAACGGCGCGCCCGGCACGAACGCCACCTTGGCGGCGATCGCCTGGTCGAGCAGCTTCATCGCATCGATGTGCTTGGGCAGCGTGACCCAGATGAACATGCCGCCTTCGGGCTTGGTCCAGCTGACGCCCTCCGGGAAGAACTCGGTCAGCGCGTCCAGCAGGGCCTGGCACTGGTTCGCGTACAGCGTGCGGATTTGCGGGATGTGCTGGTCGAGGAAGCCGTCCTTGATCACTTCGTAGACCACCATCTGGGTCAGCTGGGCGGTGTGCAAATCGGCCGCCTGCTTGGCCAGCTCGAGGCGGCGCACCAGCGGCAGCGGCGCCACCACGTAGCCGAGGCGGATGCCGGGCGTGAGCACCTTTGAGAACGAGCCCATGTAGATGACGCCGTCCGGATTCATGTTCAGCATCTTCGGGAAAGGCGCGCCCTTGTAGCTCAGTGCGCCGTACGGATCGTCCTCGATCAGCGGAATGCCGAGGCGGGCGCAGGTTTCGACCAGCTCCACGCGGCGCTCGATCGACAGGCTGCGGCCGGTCGGGTTCTGGAAGTTCGGCAGCGCGTACAGCATGCGCGCGCCTTCGGCCACCGCGTCGATCGAGGACGGCACCAGGCCGTGCTCGTCGGTGGCGACCGACTTGAATTCGGGGCGGTACACCGAGAACGCTTGCAGCGCGCCCAGGTAGCTCGGGGTTTCGACCAGCACGCGCGAACCTTCGTCGATCAGCACCTTGCCCAGCAGGTCGAGCGCCTGCTGCGAACCGGACGTCATCAACACTTGTTCAGGCAGGATCTTGCAGGTGGGCGTGGACAGCGAATTGGCGATCCATTCGCGCAGCAAAGGGTAGCCGTCGGTCGGGCCGTATTGCAGCGCCACTTTGCCGTTTTCGGTCAACACCTTGTCGAACGCCGCTTTCATGTGCTCGACCGGGAAGGTGGCAGGCGAAGGCAGGCCGCCGGCGAACGAGATGATCTCGGGACGCTGGGTGATTTTCAGAATCTCGCGGATGAACGAGCTTTGCAGCTGGCTGGCGCGCTCTGAAAAACGCCATTCGATCGGATTTGGATTTTCAATTTTCATGCTGGTCTCACAGAGAAAAGGGGCCGCGTCAGGTAGAGGGCCATTATAGAGCACGCTTGATAAGCGCACCGGAAAGGGAGGGCACTGGGTAAGCGTCCTCCCGGACTTAAATTTTAGGCAATTTCGACGATCATTTCGATCTCGGCGCAGGCGCCCAGCGGGATCTGCGCGACGCCGAAGGCCGAGCGCGCGTGCTTGCCGGCGTCGCCGAACACCTCGCCCAGCAAGGTCGAGGCGCCGTTGGTGACCAGGTGGTGTTCGGTGAAGTCGGGCGCCGAATTAACCAGGCTCATCAGCTTTACGATGCGTTTCACGCGGTTCAAGTCGCCGCCGCAGGCTTGCTGCAAGGTGCCCATCAGGTCGATGGCGATGTTGCGCGCGGCCTGCTGGCCCTGTTCCACGGTCACGTTCTTGCCCAGCTGGCCGACGATGATGGTGCCGTCGGCGTTCTTGGCCAGGTGGCCCGACAGGAACACCAGGTTACCGGTCTGGACATACATGACGTAGGCTGCTGCCGGGGCGGCCGGGGCTTTGAGCGTGATTTCGAGCGCTGCGAGTTTTTCGTAAACGGACATGGGATTCTCGTATTCTGGGTGAACAAGGCAGTATTGTACGTCGGCGGGAACCGCATTCCCATCGCAATTGCGACATGGTCTATCGTTTTACCTGCATTTTGCGGCCCACGGCGACCACCGAAATGACGGCCAGCGCGAACAGCAAGTTCGACGGCGCCAGCGGTTCGCCCAGGATCAGCGACGCCGCCGCCAGCGTGATGAAGGGCTGCACCAGCTGCACCTGGCCGACCCGCGCGATGCCGCCGCGGACCATGCCGCCGTACCAGAAGAAGAAGCCGATATACATCGAAAACGCCGCCACGTAGGCAAATCCCAGCCACGCCTTGAGGCCGGCGTGGGCGATCACGGCGCCGTCGGGCCACGAAATCCACAGCAGCGCGGGCGCCAGCAGCGGCGCCGACAGCACCAGCGCCCAGCTGATCACCTGCTGCCCGCCCATGGCCTGCGACAGGCGCGCGCCTTCGGTGTAGCCGATCGCGGCCAGCAGCACGGCGGCGAACATCAGCAGGTCGGCCGTGTGGAAGCTGCCGCCGCCCTGGTGCAGCGCAAATGCGACCACCACGGCGGAACCGGCCAGTGCCACCGCCCAGAAGCCCGGCGACGGCCGCTCATTGCCGCGCAGGGCCGAAAAGGCGGCCGTGGCCAGCGGCAGGATGCCGACCAGGACTGCGCCGTGCGAGGCGGGCAGGGTTGTCAGCGCGATTGATGTCAGCCACGGAAAGCCGATGATGCAGCCGAGCGACACCAGCGCCAGCGGCAGCAGCGCGGCGCGCGGCGGCAGCGGCAGGCGCTTCCACAGCAGCCAGGCGCCGGCCAGCAGCGCCGCCACCACGGCGCGCCCGAGCGCCACGAAGGCCGGCGGCAGGTCGGCCACCGCCAGCCGGGTGGCCGGGAACGTCAGGCCGAAAATGGCCACGCCGACCAGGCCAAGCAGCATGCCGCTGGTCTCGCGCGACAAACGGGGGCGGGCGTGCGGAACAGCTATCGTCGTGTGCATGTCATGGTCCTTGCAGGATGTGGCGGAACAGGTCGGCGTCGACATTGCCGCCGGTGAGCGGCAGGCCAACTTTGCGGCCCTTGAAGATGGCGCGTTCGCGGATCTGCAGGGCCGCGGCCAGCGGCGCCGCGCCGGCGCCCTCGGCCAGGTTATGGGTGGCGCGGTAGTACAGGCGCATCGCGTGCGCGACCTCGTCGTCGGTCACGGCCAGCACCTCGTCGACGCATTCGAGGATGGCGTCGAGCGAGGCGGGATCGGGCTGGCGGCAGGCCAGGCCGTCGGCCAGCACGGTGCTGACGGGAGCGGCCACGCTGCGCCCGGCCCGGAACGACAGCTGGTAGGCCGGCGCGTGGCTCGACACCACGCCAATGATTTTGGTGCGCAGCCCGAGCGCATGGCGCGCCGCGATGGCGCCGCAAATGCCCGAGCCCTGGCCGATCGGCACCAGCAGCAGGTCGAGGTCGGGCTGGGCGCGCAGCAGCTCCAGGTAGCCGCTGGCCACGCCGGCCACCAGGTCCTCGTGCCAGGACGGCACCATGTGCAGGCCTTCGCGTTCGGCCACCTGCTGCGCGTGTTCGCGGCACGCCTGGAAGTCGGCGCCGGCTTCGATCAGCTGCGCGCCCAGGCCCCGCATGGCCGCGTTCTTCTCGACGCTGTTCCCGTGCGGGACGAAGATCTTGACCTGCAGGCCGTGGCGGCGCGCCGCGAAGGCGACCGACTGGCCGTGGTTGCCGCGCGTGGCCGCCAGCACGCCGCCCAGGGCGGGCTGGCGCTTGAGCAGCGCGTCCATGTAGACCAGGCCGCCGCGCACCTTGAAGGCGCCCAGCGGCGTGTGGTTTTCGTGCTTGATCCAGGCCTCGGCCCCGAGCGCCTGGTTCAGCAGCGGCCACGCATATTGCGGCGTGGGCGGCATGGCCTGGTAGACGATGGCCGCGGCGGCGTCGAGCTGGGCGAGGGTGGGCAGGTACATGGTCGGCTTTCGTCGGGCAGTGGATAGGTGTATGCTAGACGCAAATACCAGTACAGTGCCAATACACTTCTCCATATAATTTCACATACTGTGATGGTGATATGACCAATACATTGCTGACCCGAGGTTCGGGCGAAACGCTGATCGACCAGATCGTGCGCTCGGTGGCGTCGCGCATCGACGACAAGGTGCTGCGCAGCGGCGCGCGCATGCCGTCGATCCGCCAGTTCGCCGCCGCCCATGGCGTGTCGTGTTTTACCGTCGTGGCCAGCTACGACAAGCTGGTGGCCAAGGGCTATGTCGAGTCGCGCCGCGGGGCCGGCTTCTTCGTGCGCGAGCGCTCGCCCCTGAATGCGGTGCAGCGTGCGGCGCAGGACGACCCGCGCGACGGCCGCGAGCCCAAGCCGCTCGACGTGGTCTGGCTGATCCGGAATATGTTTCGCCAGACCCCGCTGCAGCAGGTGCCCGGCTCCGGGGTGCTGCCGGCCGAGTGGCTCGACGGCCCGCTGATCGCCAATGCGCTGCGCGCGATCAGCCGCCAGGGCGCCGCCTTGCTGCTCAATTACGGCGCGCCGCAGGGCTTTTTGCCGCTGCGCCAGCAGCTGCAGTTGAAGCTGGCCGAGCTCGAAATCGAGGCCAAGCCGGAGCAGATCGTCACCACCGTCGGCGTGACCCAGGCGCTGGACCTGGTGGCGCGCGAATTCACGCGTCCGGGCGACACCATCTTCGTCGACGACCCGGCATGGTTCCTGATGTTTGGCTCGTTCGCCGCGCTGGGCGCGAACGTGGTCGGCATCCCGCGCCTGGCCGACGGCCCGGATATCGCGCAGCTGGCAGCGATGGCGGCGCTGCACAAGCCCAAGCTGTACGTGATCAATTCGGTGCTGCACAATCCCAGTTCGACCTCGCTGTCGGCGGCCAAGGCGTTCCAGGTGCTGCGCATCGCCGAGGAGCATGGCTTTACGATCGTCGAGGACGATATTTACTGCGACCTGCATCCCGGGGCGGCGGTGCAGCCGGCCACCCGGCTGGCCGCGCTCGACCAGCTGCAGCGGGTGATCTACCTGGGCGGGTTTTCGAAGTCGCTGTCGGCCAATTTGCGGGTCGGCTTCATCGCCACCTCGCCGGAATGGGCGCAGCGCCTGTGCGACCGCAAGATGCTCGCCACGCTGACCACCAGCGATATCGGCGAGCGGGTGGTGTACAAGATCCTGTCGGAAGGGCTGTACCGCAAGCACGTGGACCGGGTGCGCGGCAAGCTCGATGGGGTGCGCGCCAGGACCGTGCGGCAGATGGAAAAGGCCGGGCTGAAGGTCGATGTGGCGCCGCCGGCCGGGATGTTCGTCTGGGTCGATGCGGGGATGGATACCAATGTGCTGACCGAACGGGCCATGGCCGAGGGGCTGCTGCTGGCGCCGGGCAGCCTGTTTTCGCCCAGCCAGCTGCCCAGCACCCGCATGCGGCTGAACGTGGCGGCGATGCAGGAGCCGGGGGTATGGACGTTTTTAGAGCGCGAGTTGGGCCGGTAATTTGACCGACATCGCCCTTGCGAAGGCGAGGGCCGATAGCACCTTGGCTGCGCTCTATCTATAGCGCTTCCGATCACAGGCGCCATGGGCCCTCGCCTTCGCAAGGGCGATGTGCCTCCAAATTGATCGTCCCAACCCCCTTGAAAACGCGCAAAACAGCCCCATTTCGTTCCAATCCGTTCAACCCGTCTCAACGAGGACTAAAAAATGGCCGTCGCCGCAAAAGAAACCCTTGGTTTTCAAGCCGAAGTAAAGCAGTTGCTGCAACTGATGATTCACTCCCTGTACTCGAACAAGGAGATTTTCCTGCGCGAGCTGATCTCGAACGCGTCCGACGCGGCCGACAAGCTGCGCTTCGAAGCGATCAATAACGACACCCTGTACGGCAATGACCACGAACTGAAGATCAAGGTCACCTTCGACAAGGAAGCCAAGACCGTCACGATTTCCGACAATGGCATCGGCATGAGCCGCGACGAAGCCATTTCGCACCTGGGCACCATCGCCAAGTCGGGCACCAAGGAATTTTTCGGCAAGCTGTCCGGCGACCAGCAGGCCGACGCGGCCCTGATCGGCCAGTTCGGCGTCGGCTTCTATTCCGGCTTCATCGTGGCCGACAAGATCACCGTCGAAACGCGCCGTGCCGGCGCCGAAGCGGCCGACGGCGTGCGCTGGGAATCGGGCGGCGAGGGCGACTACAGCGTCGAGTCAATCGAGAAAATCGGGCGCGGCACCGACGTCGTCCTGCACCTGCGCTCGGGCGAGGAAGAACTGCTGTCGGGCTGGAAGCTCAAATCGATCATCCGTAAATACTCGGACCACATCTCGCTGCCGATCCTGATGCAAAAGGACGAGTGGGACGCCGAGAAGAGCGAAACGGTACTCAAAGACGAATTCGAAACCGTCAACCAGGCCAGCGCGCTGTGGGCCCGCAACAAGGCCGACATCACGGCCGAACAGTACGAAGAATTCTACAAACACGTGTCGCACGACTTCCAGGCGCCGCTGACGCTGACCCACAACCGCGTCGAAGGCCGCAGCGAATACACGCAGCTGCTGTACGTGCCGGCGCATGCGCCGTTCGACCTGTGGGACCGCAACAAGCGCGGCGGTATCAAGCTGTACGTCAAGCGCGTGTTCATCATGGACGATGCCGAGCAGCTGATGCCGGCCTACCTGCGCTTCATCAAGGGCGTGATCGATTCGAACGACCTGCCGCTGAACGTCTCGCGCGAGATCCTGCAGGAGTCGCGCGACGTCAAGGTCATCCGCGAAGGCTCGACCAAGCGCGTGCTGGGCATGCTGGAAGAACTGGCCAACGCCGACGAGCAGGAGAAGAAGGATAAATACACGACCTTCTGGACCGAATTTGGCCAGGTGCTCAAGGAAGGCATCGGCGAAGACGCCGGCAACAAGGAGCGCATCGCCAAGCTGCTGCGCTTCGCTTCGACCGCCAACGACAACGCCGACCAGAACACCTCGCTGGCCGACTACATCGGGCGCATGAAGGAAGGCCAGGAGAAGGTCTACTACGTGGCCGGCGACAGCTACACCGCGGCCAAGAACAGCCCGCACCTCGAAATCTTCCGCAAGAAGGGCGTCGAAGTGCTGCTGATGACGGACCGCGTCGACGAATGGATGCTGTCGTTCCTGACCGAGTTCGAAGGCAAGGAGCTGGTCTCGGTGGCCAAGGGCGGCCTGGACCTGGGCGGCCTGGAAGACGAAGCCGAGAAGAAGGAACACGAAGAAACCGAGACTTCGTACAAGGACCTGGTCGAGCGCATGAAGGCGGCATTGGGCGACAAGGCCAAGGATGTACGCGTGACGTTCCGCCTGACCGATTCGCCGGCCTGCCTGGTGGCGGACGAGAACGAGCTGTCCGGTAACCTGCTGCGCATGCTGAAGGCAGCGGGGCAGAATGCGCCGGAGTCGAAGCCGATTTTGGAGATCAATCCTAACCATCCGCTGGTGACGCGCTTGAAGTACGAGAGCGCCGACAGCGCGCATTTCGGCGACTGGGCGCATATCCTGTTCGACCAGGCGATGCTGGCCGAAGGCGGTTCACTGGCCGATCCGGCCACGTTCGTGAAGCGCTTGAACGAGATGCTGCTGGCGTCGACCAAGTAAGATCGTCCGTCTTGCATGAAAAAGCCGCTCAGCTGAAAACTGATCGGCTTTTTTTCGTGGTCCGTTTGCGACCGCCTGCCAGTGTCGAGCATGGATCTGGGCGGGTTATTCGCCCTTTGCCAGCGCGGCGCAAAACTGCGCCAGCATCGCTTCGCCCTCCGGCCATTCGCCGTACCCGCTCTCGCCGTTGATATGCCCGGCAGGTCCGACCTCGACGAACTTGCTACCCCACGCTTGCGCGAACTGGCGCGCCCGCGCGATCGACACGTATTCGTCGTTCGAACTGGCTACCACGATGCTCGGGAACGGCAGTTTTTCGAGCGGCATGGGACCGAAACCGTTGACCTCGATCGGATACGCAGGGGCATCGACGTCGCTTGGGGCGACCAAAAAGGCCCCTCTGATGCGCAGTGGCGAGTCGGACTTTGCCCACTGCGCCACCAGCACGCAGGCCAGGCTGTGCGCCACCAGCAGCGGCGGGCCTTCGCTGCCGGCGATCGCGGCATCGAGCTCCATGACCCACTCATGGCATGCGGGATTGTTCCAGTCGCGGTGGGGCACGCGCTTCCACGCGGGATGCTTGTGTTCCCAGCGGGTTTGCCAGTGTTGCGGGCCGGAGTTCCACAGGCCCGCCAACGTGAGCACGTCGCAATCCATTGCGCCTCCGCAGCGTGGTTGATGATGGACCTGATTTTACGGCTAGAACGCGAAATGCAGCGTCAGCGTGCCGTGGTAGGGAACGGCCATCCATTCGGCGTTCAGCGCCAGCACGGCGTCGAACAGGCGCTGGCCGGCATCGGGATCGCTGAACGCGAAGGTGGACCGCTCGTGCGCGAGGCAGGCGGTGCGCACGCCTTCGAGGAAGTCGTCCTGCTTGAACTGGCCGCTCCACAGCTGGGTCTGGAGCGCCTCGACGATGGCTTCGACCTGGATCGCTTCGGTATCCACGTCCTTGCCGACCGGGTCGTGCGTGGCTGCCATGACGAACCCCGCGTTGGCACCGCGCGCGACCATGCCGGTGAAGCCATGGCGCAGTCCGAGACCGCCTTCAATGACGTAGTGAATCAGGTCATGCGGCAGTGTGCCTTGGCGCGGCATCATGGTCTCGGTAGTGCTGCCGTCGGCGCGCAGGCAAGTGAGGCAGTCGAGCTTGTCGGACTTGCCGAGCTTGTGCGCAATCAGGTTCATGGATGCATCTGGCCTTCCTTATTGCAACGCCGGATTGTCCAGCCTTTTCTCCGCCCCGTTGATGAAATTAAAACTGGTGATAATGATCCATACATCGTCGGCACCGGGTGTTCGCATTTTTGGCGGAATTGGCGGGTAGGGCGCCGCGCCGCGGACAATGGCAATCGCCGCGGCATCGAGTTCAGCGAGGCCCGAGCTCTTTTCTATCCTCAGGCCGCCGTCTTCTTCGAAGATCCGGCCATCCTTGGAAATCGGGAGATAAACGATCAGCTTGCCGTATAGTTTCTTCTCGTTCAGGACTGGGAAATGCTGCATCCCGTATTCTTCCACCTTCCGAGCGACATCCTTGTAGTACGCCGCATAGCCAAAGGTATTGGTCGATGGCGAGATGAAGGTCTTCCTGATTCTTGTTAACCTGCCTTGCTCTTCGATACGCCGCTCTAAATCTTTCTCCGCTGTACGCAGCTCGGCGTCCGTATATTTTTTTTCTTGAACCGATTCCGCGTTCGACTGGGCTGCCGTCCAGCATGGCAAGGTACAGACCAATCCAAGGATTAACTTTCCGATCAAATTCATTTCTGCTTGCGGAACGGGAACGTGAACTGTTTCATGTAACCGTCCGGCATGTAGTCGCCCTGCACGCCGTATTTTTCAGGGAAGCCGGTCTGGCCCTTGATGGCAGTGCCGAACAAGCGATCCAGGAACGCGTAGTGGGCCGCGTAATTCTTGTCGATCGCCACGTCGTCCGACGAGTGGTGCCAGTGGTGGAAATCGGGCGTGACGATGATGTACTTCAGCGGGCCCCATGGCAGGTGCACATTGGCGTGGTTGAACACGGCCTGGAAGCCGACGATGACGATGTACCAGTCCATCACGGTCTTGTCGAAGCCGAGCACGTACAGGATGCCGAGCACGCCCACGCGCGTGACGATCAGTTCGAACATGTGCTGGCGCGAGCCGGCCAGCCAATCCATGGTCTTGGCCGAATGGTGCACCGCGTGGAAGCGCCACAGGAACGGGATCTCGTGGTACGAACGGTGGGTCCAGTACTGCACGAAGTCGGCCGCCAGCACGGCCAGCAGCAGTTGCGGGAAGAAGGGAATGGCCTGCACCGTGGCCTGCACGGTATCGCTGGCCATCCAGCCGAACAGGCGGTGGATCGCGAAGTTCACCGTCAGCAGCGCCAGGCCGACGATGAAGTGGTTGACCGCGAAGTGCACCATGTCGGTCTGCCATTCCTTGCGGAAGATGAGCTGGCCTTTATACAGCGGGAACAGCTTTTCGATCGCCGCGAAGATCACGGTCGAGCCGAGCAGGTCGAGGATGAACCAGTCCAGGCCGATGTAGGGCGTGTTGTCGGGGAAGTCGGCCACCGGCACGTGCGAGCCGCCCAGCGCCAGGCAGGCGATGATCAGGGCGCCGGCCACGGCGTTAAGTGCGCGTTCGCGCTTGAACAGCACGTTGAGCAGGCTGATCGAACCGGCGATGACGAGTGCGCCGAACATGATGTGGCGGATGATGTCGGGCGAATACTTGTGGCGCAGCTCGGGCGTGGTCAGATACTGCGGAAAATGGAAGGCGAGCACGCCGAGGAAGCACAGGATCGCCAGCGTCAGCGCAACGACGCCGCTGGCCAGTCCCTGGCCGCGGATGAGCGGACCGTCCTGCCTGAGCAGGCTGCCGGTTTCATTGACCGCCTCGTGGACGTTGCTGAGGGCGGCCTTGGCCGGGTCGACGATGCGTTTCATGGTAGCCTTCTGGATGCAAATTGGACAAGATTGCGGATGATAGCCCAGTTGCCCGGCGATGGGAACGACTCAGTGCAATTGGCCCCGATTTTGTCCCGCAGAAACAACCATTGTCAGCGGCCGATCGTTACAGGGCCGTGCGCAGCGAGAACAGTTCGGGGAACAGCACCACGTCGAGCATCTTGCGCAGGTAGCTCACGCCGGCCGTGCCGCCGGTGCCGGTCTTGAAGCCGATGATGCGCTCGACCGTCGTCACGTGGCGGAAACGCCAGAAGCGGAACGCCGTCTCCAGGTCGACCAGTTTTTCGGCCAGTTCGTATAAAGCCCAGTGCTGCGACGGATCCTGGTACACGCCCAGCCACGCGGCCTTGACCGAGTCGTCGTGCGCGGTCGGCAGCGTCCAGTCGCGGTTCAGGCGTTCGGGCGCGATGTGAAAGCCGCTGCGCGCCAGCAGCATCACCGATTCGTCGTACACCGACGGCGCATGCAGTTCGCGTTCGAGGATCGCGTGCGCGTCCGGCGCCGTGTCGTGTACGCTGAGCATGGCCGCGTTCTTGTTGCCGAGGATGAATTCAAGCTCGCGGTACTGGTAGGACTGGAAGCCAGACGAGGCGCCCAGGTAGGGCCGGATCGCCGTGTATTCGGGCGGCGTCATGGTCGCCAGCACGTCCCAGGCATGCACCAGCTGGTCCATGATGCGCGCCACGCGCGCCAGCATCTTGAAGGCCGGCGCCAGTTCGCCTGCGCGCAGGTTGACCCGCACCGCCTGCATTTCGTGCAGCATCAGCTTGAGCCACAATTCGCTGGTCTGGTGCTGCACGATGAACAGCATTTCGTTGTGGTTGGGCGAGCGCGGATGCTGGGCGTTGAGGATCTGCTCGAGCCCCAGGTAGTCGCCATAGCTCATCGATTCGCTGAAATCCATCTTGGCGCCGTGCCAGCTGGCCGGGCATTTGCTGTCGTTGTCGGTGGACATGGTGTGCTTCCTTTAAGTGACGGCGCCGCGTTCGGCGGCGATGTCGTAGGTCTGGTCGTCGAGGATCTGGCGCAGGATCTCGACCGCGTCCCAGACGTCGCTAAAGCTGGTATACAGCGGGGTGAAACCGAAGCGCATGATGGCCGGCTCGCGGTAGTCGCCGATCACGCCGCGCGCAATCAACGCCTGCATCACGGCATAGCCATGCGGATGGGTGAAGCTGACCTGGCTGCCGCGCCGCGCATGGTCGCGCGGCGTCACCAGGCCGAGCGGATGGGCCCCGCAGCGTTGTTCCACCAGCGCGATGAACAGGTCGGTCAGCGCCAGCGATTTGGCGCGGATCGCTGCCATGCTGGTCTGGTCGAACACGTCCAGGCCGCATTCGACCAGCGCCAGCGAGACGATCGGCTGGGTCCCGCACAGGGCCCGTCCGATGCCGTCGCACGGGGCGAAGTCGGGCGCCATCGCAAACGGGTTGGCGTGGCCCCACCAGCCCGACAGCGGTTGCCGGAACGCCGCCTGGTGATGCTTGGGCACCCAGATGAAGGCCGGCGCGCCGGGCCCGCCGTTCAGGTATTTATAGGTGCAGCCCACGGCCAGGTCGGCGCCGTCGGCGTGCAGGGCTAGCGGCACCGCGCCGGCCGAATGGGCCAGGTCCCACAGGATCAGGGCGCCGTGCGCATGCGCGTGCGCCGACAGCGCGCGCATGTCGTGCTGGTAGCCGGTGCGGTAATTGACGTGGGTGAGCATGACGACGGCGGTGTCGGCATCGATCGCGCCGCTCAGCTCGTCGACCGAGTCGACCAGGCGCACCTGGTAGCCGCGCTCGAGCCAGCTGGTCAGGCCTTGCGCCATGTAGATGTCGGTCGGAAAGTTGCTGCGTTCGGTGACGATGACGCGCCGCGCCGCGCCGGCGCCGCCGGCCTGCATGTGCAGCGCCGCGGCCAGCGCCTTGAACAGGTTCAGCGAGGTGGTGTCGTTGACCACGACTTCGCCGTCGCGCGCGCCGATCAGCGGCGCCAGCCGGTTGCCCAGGCGCTTGGGCAGGTCGAACCAGCCGGCCGTGTTCCAGCTGCGGATCAGGTCCACGCCCCATTCCTGGGCGATCACCTGCTGGGCGCGGGCGAGGGCGGCGCTCGGCCGCGCACCCAGCGAGTTGCCGTCCAGGTAGATCACGCCGGCGGGCAGGTCGAAATGCCGGCGCAGCGGGGCCAGGGCGTCGCCGGCATCGAGGGCCAGGCAGTCGTTACGGGTCATCACACACCTCAAAAAATACTTGAAGCCTCAATAATATCGGGGCGAGGGGCGCAGTTTAACAAGAAAGCGCCGCTTGCCGTCAAAGAAAATAATGCATTTATGTTACTATTGCGCCCGTTTGCGCCCGGCGGAGTGCCTTGTGCGATCTATTTTCATTTATTTTGAAAATTTTTTGAAAAAGCCCTCAAGTTCCGGAAACTGGCGCCGTTACCGAGTCAGACAAGCGGAAATGGGCTTGAAAAAATATTTTCAAAATGCCCTAAAGTTCCTCTAAAGCTTGCCGTAACCGGTGCAAGAGACCAGATTTCTTTTTGCTGGGTTCGCTTAATCGGTGCAGTAAAACAACTTCATTCCGCCCCTGCTGTCATAGGGGCGCGACAATGATCCGGCAGGGTTTGTCAGACAAACTCCTACGGATCTATCTCGTCATTCGCCGACGCAAAATACAGATCCCGGCCTATTCCTGAATAATTCTGTCACAGTCAGAATGTATCTCATCGGCAATACAACACCGCGCCGGACTTAACGGATTCAAGGAGATGGACATGACTGCGAACGACATGATGGCTGAAATTCGTGATGCGAACCTGAGCTACCTGATGCTGGCGCAGCAAATGATCCGGGCAGACAAGGTCACCGCGATTTTCCGCCTCGGCATCGCCGCCGACATCGCCGACCTGATCGAAGGGATGAGCAACGCCCAGATCCTGAAACTGGCCGGCGGCAACATGATGCTGGCCCGCTTCCGCTTCGACGATGGTGCTATCCTGTCCATGCTGACCAATTACAGCAAGGACCGCGTGCTGGCCCAGTCGCACGCCGCCATCCTGATGGCCGGCCAGGCCGTCGAAGAAATCGTTTAACGGGGTTTAGCGCTTATCATGACGTCAACCGCGGGAGTGCCCATCGTGGCCAAGAAAAGTGTCGTCACCGAGTCCCAGGAAATCCAGCTGGCGATCGAACTGATCAACCTCGGCGCGCGCCTGCAACTGCTCGAAACCGAAGTGTCGCTGTCGCGCGAGCGCCTGCTCAAGTTGTACAAGGAACTGAAGGGCGTGTCGCCGCCGAAAGGCATGCTGCCGTTTTCGACCGACTGGTTCCTGACCTGGCAGCCGAACATCCATTCCTCGCTGTTCATCAATATCCACAAATTCCTGATCGACCATGCCGGCGCCACCGGCATCGAGGCGGTCATGAAAGCCTACAAGCTGTACCTCGAACAAATGCCGCCCGAACCGGGCGAGGAGCCGCTGCTGTCGCTCACGCGCGCCTGGACGCTGGTGCGTTTTTTCCAGAGCAAGATGCTGGCCATGGCGCCGTGCGACAAATGCCACGGCAAGTTCGTCGTCAACTGCCTCGACCTGAACCAGGGCTACCAGTGCGGCTTGTGCCACATGCCTTCGCGCGCCGGCAAGACCAAGAAATCGAAGGACGCCGCCGCGGCGCTGCTGAACGCGTGAGCCGCCGTCGTTACCCCATGAAAGGCAGGGCGTGAGCCTTGCCTTTTTTCGCATCTGGCGCGCACCCGCGGTGCAGGCGCTGCTGCTGCAGCTGCTGGCCTATCCGCTGACGCTGGCCGCCGTGTTCTTTCTCGCGCGCGCCGGCATGCCGCCCGGCGCCGAGGGCGCGGCCCTGCTGCAGGGCGCTTTCGCCTGCCTGCTGGCGCGCCTGCGCAAGCTGGCCGTGTGGTGGCTGGCGATCGAGCTGGCCTTTCCGCTGACGCTGGTGCAGGCGCTGGCGCTGCATGTCAATCCGCTGCTGTTCCTGGGCGCGTTCGTGTTCCTGCTGCTGCTGTTCTGGTCGACCTTCCGCACCCAGGTGCCGTATTACCCGTCCGGCCCGCGCGTGTGGGATGAAGTGGCGCGCCTGCTGCCGCAAGGGCGGCCGGTGTGCGCGATCGATATCGGCAGCGGCCTGGGCGGGCTGGTGCTGGAGCTGGCGCGGCGCCGTCCCGAATCGACCTTCGTCGGCATCGAGCTGGCGCCGCTGCCGTGGCTGGTGAGCCGGCTGCGCGCGCGCCTGGGCGCCAGCAGCGCGCGCTTCGTGCGCGGCGACTACGAACAGCTGGACTTCGCCAACTACGATGCGGTGTTCGCCTACCTGTCGCCGGCGGCCATGTCGGCGCTGTGGCGCAAGGCCGCGCGCGAGATGCGCCCGGGCGCCATCTTGCTCAGTTATGAGTTTCTGATAACGGAAAAAGCACCGGATATGAGCATTGTGCCAATGGGGCGCGGACCGGCCCTTTATGTCTGGCACTTTTAGGCGACATTCGCGGCATTTTCCCTTGCCGGGTTTGCATTCTCAGGATATTGTAGTTCCGTATGTAAATTAATTGAGCCGTGTGCTTCATGCTCTTGCCTTATTCATACGGCATAGCGATCTTGCAGACGTCGGGCGATCCGAGCACTGTCCACCATGGGAGTTAGCGCACTTGTTAGTCATAATCGGATACGTCATTGTGATGGCCTCGGTGTTCGGTGGTTTCGCCCTGAACGGCGGGCACCTGGGATCACTGTGGCAACCGCTGGAATTGCTGATGATCGGCGGGGCCGCGGCCGGTGCTTTCTTCGTCGGCAACAATGGCAAATCGATCAAGGCGACGCTCAAGTCGCTGCCGACCCTGCTCAAGGGATCGCGCCATACCAAGGACCTGTACATGGAGATGATGTCGCTGCTGTTCGACGTCCTGTCCAAGGTGCGCAAGGAAGGCTTGATGTCGATCGAAGGCGACATCGACCGGCCCGACGAAAGCCCGCTGTTCTCCAAATATCCGGGCGTGCTGCAAGACCATCACATCGTCGAATTCATGACCGATTACCTGCGCCTGATGGTGTCGGGGAATATGGATGCCTTCCAGATCGAAAACCTGATGGACAACGAAATCGAAACCCATCACCATGAAGGCGCGGTGCCGGCCCATTGCATCGCCAAGCTGGGCGACGGCCTGCCGGCATTCGGCATCGTCGCCGCCGTGATGGGCGTGGTGCACACGATGGAGTCGGTCGGCATACCGCCGGCCGAACTGGGCATCCTGATCGCCAAGGCGCTGGTGGGCACCTTCCTCGGCATCTTGCTGGCGTATGGTTTCGTCGGTCCGCTGGCCAGCCTGCTCGAGCAGAAACTGGAAGAATCGACCAAGATGTTCCAGTGCGTGAAAGTGACTTTGCTGGCCAGCCTGAACGGCTATGCGCCGGCGCTGGCGGTCGAATTCGGGCGCAAGGTGCTGTACTCGACCGAGCGTCCGACCTTCTCGGAACTGGAAGACCATATCAAGAAATCGAAGACCAAGTAGCACATGCAGCAGCCGCAATTTAACAGCATGATGCCTGAGCGCCGGAGTAGATATGGCCGATGAGGGCTTGCGACCGATTATCGTCAAACGCATCAAGAAGACGGCGGGCGGCCACCACGGCGGCGCCTGGAAGATTGCGTACGCCGACTTCGTGACGGCGATGATGGCCTTCTTCCTGCTGATGTGGCTGCTCGGCTCGACCAGCAAGGGCGACTTGAACGGCATCGCCGAATTTTTCCAGACCCCGCTCAAGGTGGCCATGTCGGGCGGCGCCGGCGCCGGCGACAGCTCGTCGGTGGTCACCGGCGGCGGCGCCGACCTGACCCGCCGCAACGGCCAGGTCAAGAAGGGCGACTCGGCCCCGGTCAAGAAAACCTACGACCTCAAGGCCGCCAGGGCGGTGCTGGAAGCGGAGGAGAAGGCGCGCCTCAAGCAGCTCAAGCTGAAGATCGAAGCAACCATCGAGGCCAATCCGCTGCTCAAGAAATACCAGAACCAGCTGCTGCTCGACATCACCAGCGAAGGCTTGCGGATCCAGATCGTGGACGAGCATAACCGGCCCATGTTCGCGCTCGCCTCGGCCAAGCTGCAGCCCTACACGGCCGAGATCTTGCATGTGATCGGCGCCGTGCTGGAAGAGGTGCCGAACCGGATCGGCCTGTCGGGCCACACCGATTCCACCCCCTACATGAGCGATTCGGGCTACAGTAACTGGGAATTGTCGGCCGACCGCGCCAACGCCTCGCGCCGCGAACTGGTCCTGGGCGGCATGAGCGACGCCAAGATCCTGCGCGTGGTCGGGCTGGCGGCGGCGGCGCACCTGGACCGCAAGGATCCGTTTAGTCCGATTAACCGGCGCATCAGCATCATCGTGATGAACAAGGCCACCGAAGAAGCGGTATTGCGCGACGGTGTGTCGATGGACGTGCAGTCCGAAGGGCCGGCGCCGGCGCCGGCAGCGGCGCCCGCAGCGGCAGCGGCGCCCGCCCATTGACGGCGCACGGCAGAACTGGAGAGGTCGCATGACGAGAAAAAAAGTCCTGGGTTCGCATATCAAGCGCCTGCTGTCGGGCGTGTCCGACCATGGCAAGCGGCACCTGACGGAAGTCGAGACCGATTTGATCCAGACCGAGTTGCTGCTGGAGGAAGCGATCGACAAGCTCACCAGCAGTTTCATGGCCATCCATGGCGCGGTCGGCGCGCGCCATGACAGTATCGCGCTGCTGCTGGCCGGCGGCACGCCGAGCGCCGAGCAGCGCGCGCTGCTCGAGGGCATGTCGGACGAGGTGGGCGCGCATGTCAATGCGGCCATCACCAGCATGCAGTTCCAGGACATGACGAGCCAGCTGATCGACCGCACGCTCAAGCGGGTGACCGGCTTGCGCGAATTTCTCGGCACGCTGGGCGCGCACGGGGCCGACGTGCTGCCCGACAGCGGCAGCGAGGAGATCGTCGAACTGCTCGGCAAGGTCAGCATGGCGCTGGCGATCCAGTCGCTTGAACTACGCAGCGTATTAAGAAAAGCAGTCAATCAGCAACACATGGATAGCGGCGACATTGAACTGTTTTAAGGTTCGGTCTACTCTCAACGACAACCAGGGCGACGCCCGGATATACAAGCAGGAGCTACGATGGCTAAAACAATACTCGCAGTTGACGATTCCAGTTCATTGCGCCAGATGGTGGCTTTCAGTCTGAAGGCGGCGGGCTATCTGGTGGTGGAAGCGGTCGACGGCCAGGACGGCCTGGAAAAGGCAAAGCTGCAGTCGGTCGATCTGGTGC
>JANYGW010000206.1 GCA_025359245.1 Massilia sp. | reverse complement strand
CGCGCAGCAGCTTCACTTGCAGCAGCGGCGGCATGTCGCCGATTTCGTCGAGGAATAGCGTGCCGCCATCGGCCGCCTGCAACAAGCCCTCGCGGCTGGCGACCGCGCCGGTGTAGGCGCCCTTGACATGGCCGAACAGTTCCGATTCCAGCAGCGCTTCGGGGATCGCGCCGCAGTTGACGGCGATGAATGGCGCCTTGGCGCGACGGCTGGCGCGGTGAATGGCGTTGGCCAGCAGCTCCTTGCCGGTGCCGCTCTCGCCGCGGATCAGGATGCTGGCATCGGAAGCCGCCACCAGCCGCGCTTCGGCCAGCAGTTCGTCCATGCACTGGCTGCGGCTGATCAGGCCAGCGCGCCAGGCATCGTCACTATCGGCCGGGCCGGCGGCTGGTACGGACAGGCTCAGCGCCTGGGCGATGCGCTCCAGCAGCAGCTTGGCGTCGAATGGCTTGGTCAGGTAAGCGTAGGCGCCCAGTGTGGTGGCTTCCACGGCGTCAGGAATGGTGCCATGCGCGGTCAGCAGGATCACCGGCAGCGCCGGGTAGCTGCTGCGGATTTCCTGGAACAGCGCCATCCCATCGCGGTCCGGCAGGCGAATGTCGCTGATGACCAGGCGCGGCAATTCGATTGACATGCGCGCCAGCGCGGCCTCGGCACTGCCAACGGCCGTCACGCGGTAGCCATTGGCGCTCAGCCGCATCGATAGCAGGCGCAGCAAGTCGGCGTCGTCGTCGACCAACAACAGGTGCGCGCCCTGGCCGGTGGCGGCGGTGGTGTTGGTATTGGTGTTGGTGTTCATTTGACCACCGCCTGCGGGCCAACGGCAGGGCGGGCCGGCAGTGTACGTTCAATCGTCTTCAAACCTTCCAGCATGTCATTGAGCTGTTCGATGCGGCGCTGGTTATCCTTTTGTTGCAAGGCCAGCTTGTCGGCATGCTCGGCCAGGCGGCGCGCCTCGGCGCAGTTGCTGGACAACATTTGCGCCAGCGGTTTTAACGGTGCATCGTCGCTGTCGGCTGCGGTCGCCACGCTATCAAGCAAGGCCTGGGCGCGCGCCAGGTCGCCGCCGCCACGCGTCAGCATCAGCACCATGCCCATCTGCACGGCCACGCGTGGACTGCGCTGTTGCAAACCGAGGCCGCTGAGCTCCTTGACCAGCTCGCCCTGCGTCATGCGCCGCAGCGATTGATGATAGTTCAGCAGCGGGCCGACCTCATCCGGTCGTGGCGGCGGCGGAGGCGGTTCGACTTCCACCACCGCAACGGGCGGCGGCAGTGGTTGCGGTGCGGGCGGCTTGACCGGATTCAGCGAGCAGGCCGCCAGTGCCAGACAGGCTATCAGGCCGAACAGGCGCCGCATGAAAGAGGGGGAAACGTTATAAGTCATAAGGCAATTCAATTCTGAAATGCGCGCCGCGGACGGAGGGCAATAGTTGCAAGGCGCCACCGTGGGCGGTGATGTATTCGTCGACGATCGACAGGCCAATGCCGTTGCCGCGCCGGGCGCCCGGCGGTTGGCGCTGTCCCTGGTAAAACGGTTCAAAAATGCGCGCCACGTCGTTCGGCGCCACGCCTGGACCCTGGTCTATGCAATCGAGCCGCAGCTTGCCATCCAGCTCGCCGAGATGGAAAGCGATCAGGCCGCCCGGTGGACTGAAGCGCAGCGCATTCGACAGCAGGTTGCCAAGTACGATGGATAGCTTGTCGGCATCGATGGCGATCGGCCGCGCCTTGCCTTTGGTACTGATACTCAGGCCGCCAGCCTGCCATTGCAGGCGTTGGCTGTCGACGCAAAGCGCCAGCAGTGCGCCGATGTCGACCACCTGCCGCTGCAAATGGTGGGCGTCAAAGGTAGCGGCGTTGTAGCGCAGCAGCGCTTCGATCTGCGACTGCAGCGCTGCCGTGTTCTGATTCAAAATACCGGCGATCTCGCGCTGGTTGGGCGACAGTGCGCCGGCCACCCCATCTTCCAGTAGCGCCACGCCCTCACGCAGCGCCGCCAGCGGCGTCTTCAGCTCATGCGA
>JANYGW010000190.1 GCA_025359245.1 Massilia sp. | reverse complement strand
AGTGGATCATCGAGACACCGTTTCAGCCACGGCTGGAGCAGGAGATCCGCGCCTCCTACGAGCAGCTGGTCGCTGCTTCCACCGCTGAAATGTCGTTTGCCGTGCGCTCGTCGGCCACGGCAGAAGACTTGCCGGACGCGTCCTTTGCCGGCCAGCAGGAAACCTTCCTCAACGTCGTCGGCATCGACAACGTGCTCGATGCGATGAAACAAGTGTTCGCGTCGCTGTACAACGACCGCGCCATTTCCTACCGCGTCCATAAAGGCTTCACCCACGCCGAAGTGGCCCTGTCGGCCGGCGTGCAGCGCATGGTGCGCTCGGACCTGGGCGCCGCCGGCGTGATGTTCACCATCGACACCGAGTCCGGCTTCAAGGATGTGGTGTTCCTGACGTCGAGCTATGGCCTGGGCGAAACGGTGGTGCAGGGCGCCGTCAATCCGGACGAGTTCTATGTCCACAAGCCCATGCTGAAAGCCGGCTTCAAGCCCGTCATCCGCCGTAACATCGGCAGCAAACTGATCAAGATGGAATTTACCGCCGAAGCAAAGGCCGGCAAGTCCGTCAAGACGGTCGACGTGCCCATCGAGCTGCGCAACCGCTATTCGCTCACCGATGAAGAAGTGGTGGAGCTGGCGAAATACGCCGTCATCATCGAAGACCACTACCAGCGTCCGATGGACATCGAATGGGGCAAGGATGGCCGTGACGGCAAGCTCTACATCCTGCAGGCGCGTCCCGAGACCGTCAAATCGCAGCAGAAATCGACCGACGCCCAGCAGCGTTTCAAGCTCAAGGGCAGCGGCACCGTATTGACCTCCGGCCGCGCCATTGGCCAGAAAATCGGCGCCGGCCCCGTGCGCGTGATCAGCGATCCCTCCGAAATGGAGCGGGTCCAGCCGGGCGACGTGCTGGTGGCCGACATGACCGACCCCAACTGGGAACCGGTCATGAAGCGTGCCTCGGCCATCGTCACCAACCGCGGCGGCCGTACCTGCCACGCGGCGATTATTGCCCGTGAACTGGGCGTGCCGGCCGTGGTCGGCTGCGGCGACGCCACCGACGTGCTCAAGGACGGCACCATCGTCACCGTGTCCTGCGCCGAAGGCGACGAAGGCCGCATCTACGACGGCCTGATCGAGACGGAAGTGTCGGAAGTGGCGCGCGGCGACCTGCCCGAGATTCCCGTCAAGATCACCATGAATATCGGCAACCCGCAGCTGGCCTTCGACTTCCAGTCGATTCCCAACAAGGGTGTGGGCCTGGCCCGGCTGGAATTCATCATCAACAACAACATCGGCGTGCACCCCAAGGCCATCCTCGAGTATCCGAACATCGATGCCGACCTGAAAAAAGCCGTCGAGTCGGTTGCCCGTGGCCACGCTTCGCCGCGCGCCTTCTATGTCGACAAGCTCGCCGAAGGCATCGCCACCATTGGCGCCGCCTTCTGGCCCAAGCCCGTCATCGTGCGCCTGTCCGACTTCAAGTCGAACGAGTACAAGAAGCTCATCGGCGGCTCGCGCTACGAGCCGGACGAAGAGAATCCAATGCTGGGCTTCCGCGGCGCGGCGCGCTACCTGGCGGCCGACTTTGCCGGTGCTTTCGAGATGGAATGCGCCGCCATGAAGCGGGTGCGCAATGACATGGGCCTGACCAACGTCGAGATCATGGTGCCGTTCGTGCGCACCCTGGGCCAGGCCAAAAAAGTCATTGACCTGCTGGCCGACAACGGTCTCAAGCGGGGCGAAAACGGCCTGCGCATCGTCATGATGTGCGAAGTGCCATCCAACGCCATCCTGGCCGATGAATTCCTCGAATACTTCGACGGCTTCTCGATCGGTTCCAACGACCTGACGCAATTGACGCTGGGCCTGGACCGCGACTCCGGCATCGCCCTGCTGGCCGCCGATTTCGACGAGCGCGATCCCGCCGTGCAGGCGATGCTCTCGCGCGCCATCCAGGCCTGCCGCAAGGCCGGCAAGTATGTCGGCATCTGCGGCCAGGGCCCGTCCGACCATCCTGATTTTGCCGCCTGGCTGATGGCCGAAGGGATCGAGTCGATGTCGCTCAATCCGGATTCGGTGATCGACACCTGGACCCGCC
>JANYGW010000171.1 GCA_025359245.1 Massilia sp. | reverse complement strand
CTATGACAGCAGAAACGCCGGATTCGTCCGGCGTTTTTTTTCGCCTACGTCGTCCGCGCGCCCGCCGGGCCCCCTACTGAAGATGCGCCACGTCGACGCAACTTCAGTATGGGTCCCCGCGTACGCGAGGACGACGGTCTTTCAGTTAGCAATGCTTGTACACAGTCCCACCAAGTCCTGCGCGAAGCGATGGCAATCGCCCGGCCAGCGGGCCGACAGGTAATTCGCATCCAACACCGTAAATCCCGCCCCCGTGTCAGCCTGTGAATCGCGTCTGGCCATGAACGGCCCACGCAGAAAATGCTCCGGACTGGCCAGCGCCGCCTTTACTTCAGCCTCCACGGTCTGCGGGTAGGTCCGATAATAGCGCCCCAGCCACGGCGCCGTCAGCAGCCACGCCGGCAGCTCCATGTTGGCCGCCGTCAGCGCCGTCGTACGACGCCCATGCAGCACCGACTTGCCGGTCGCCGGATCAATCGTCCTGGCCAGCAGCAGCACGCCGTGGCACACCGCCGCCACTGGCTTGTCAGCGCGAAAGAAGGCCAGCGCGATCGCCTGCGCGCGCGCCGATTCCAGCAAACTCTTGACGCCCGCCTCATGCCCGCCCGGGATCAGCAAGCCACTGAAGGCCGCCGGATCGACGTCGTCGAATGACAGCGGCTGCAGGAACTGCGCGCTTTGCGCCATCTCCCGATAAGCGGCCAGGTCGTCCCTGCGCGTCATGAACAGGAAATTGAGCGGGCCGAAGCCGCGCTCGACCAGGCGCGGATCGGCGTACGCGGCCTTGCCGTCGGGGGTGGCGAAGGTGACGGCGATGCCGGCCTCGCGCAGCGCCTGCCACGGCACAGCGCTCTCGGTTGGGTCGAAACCGGACTGGGGCAACAGGCAAAGCATCATCGGCGCGCTTTCAAACGTCTGGGGAACCTGATTCTATCGGAAACGAGCGATGGACAACCGTTAGCCCATTGCCATGATGTTCGGCTGCAATTTTGCCCACTTCTTGCGCTGTGTTCATGGTCTGAATGGGAATGCACTACAATAGGGCCGATAGGGGTTTATCATTGTTCTACACAGTATTGATCCGTCCATCCACCTAAAAAGATCCTTATTCTTTATGCGTCGTCCATCCAAAGATTCATCCCACAAGCTGTCGGCTGAAAGCCAACGCCTGGTCAGCATCAGCCAGGCCATCGTGCAGGCCGCCAGCCGCATCGAAGAACGGGCCTGGGAGCGCCAGCTGGATACGCAACTTCAGAAGCTGCTCAAAACCGGCCACCAGGACACCATCGACACCACGCTCAACGAGCTGTTCAAGGAAGACCTGAACGCCTACGACATGCTGATGGAAGGCGTCGAGGCGGTCAGCGAATCGTCGATCATGGTCGACCAGCACGAAGGCGTCGAAACGACCTACCAGGCTTTGCTGGTGGCCGCGCCGATCCTGGCCTGGACCCGTTTCTCGATCGCGTCCGGCACCATCCCGCCCGATATCCTCAGCACCTTGTCGGCCCATTTCAGCGCCCACTTGCTGGCCGACGGCGTGCGCATGTCGATGGCCCCTACCCTGTTCGCGATCGACCAGCTGCCGCGCACGCACGCCGAAACCTATGCGGCCACGCACAAGCTGGCGCAAGCGGCGTACAAGGGCACGACGATCAAGCCGATCGCCAAGCCTGCCGAAACCGCGCCGTTCCTGGCCGACACCCGCTACCTGCTGGTGGCCGTGGTGGCGCCGATGAACGCGCCGCTGTTCCGCTGGCAAGAGCTGCAGCACCAGACGACCTTCCCGCTCGAACGCGCCAACGCGCTCGAACAATGGCGCGTGCAGGCCAGCGATACCGTCGCGCGCTTGTTGCCGGGCTGCGGCATCGAACTGCTGCTGCCGGAAGCGTATTACGTGGCCTGCCGCGAAGCCGACAAATTGATACGTCCGGTGTCGATCCGCGCCGCCGTCCATTACCTGACCAACACGCTGGGCGTCGAAGCATCCGACCTGCGCGCGGTGATCGCCGGCTTCGGCGAGGAGTCGGCCGAAGGCCAGATCGACGAATACCGGGTCGCCTTCACGATGCGCCAGGACACGGACGTCATCTACGGCATCGTGTGGCCGCTGTACGGCCAGGAAGACGAAGACGGCACCCCGGTCGAAGGCCTGATCAATGCCGGCATCACCGGCATCGAAGCGCAGAAGGCGCCGCTCGAGGAAATCATGTCGCACCTGAACGAGGCCGGGATCACGCACGTCAAGCGCCACAACGAGCGTTTCGTGGCCGAGTACTGCGACGATTGCGGCGCGCCGCTGTTCGCCGATCCGACCGGCGAACTGGTGCATGCCGAAATGCCCGACGATGCGCCGGCGGGCAACGAGCACTTCCATTGACCTTCAAGCCGCCACAACGAAAATACCCGGAACCTCCGGGTATTTTTTTGTTCCTGCTTTAGCACGCGCGCAAGACGCTTCCTGCCGTGCCAAGCTAAATGGTGAGCTCGGCCATAGTCTGTCGCTGAACCGGACATTGCACATCAATCTCTATCCATTTCTTGCGTCAGTTCCTGGCGAATGGTGATTCATTTGTCGAGCTATTTTCCGCGATTCTTGAGAGCTGTCTATCTTCTGGCACATGCGCACTGCCGCGCTTAGCTGCCAGACTGCAGGCAGTCGTGGCGGATGGCAGCTCGGCGCGCGCCTGCAGCGCTGCGCACGCGATTCAAAGAAAATACGGAGATAACATGAATAAGAAGATCGCGAGCACACTGGCACTCTGTTTGTCAGCACTGATAGTGACAGGATGCGGCGGCGGCTCAAGCAGCGCCAGCAATACGCAGAATCCCGGCAATCCCAGCCAGGAAAATCCGATACTGGTACCGGTGATATTGCCGGGACCGATATCACCGAATTCACCGAGCGCGCCGACCGGCGATACCTATGCGATGTCATTGGCGATTCCGCCGCGCCACCAGTGGGACGCCAACTATGGTTATTGCGGCGAAATGTCCTTCATCAGCGCTGGCTTGTACTACGGCCAGTACGTGTCGCAGTACGCGGCGCGCGCGGCCGCATCCCCCGGCGTCGATCAAACCGACCCCAACAGCCAGTTGCTAATTTCGATCAACGATCTGAAGGCGGCGGCCAATATGCATCTGACCGCGATCGAGTGGAACGGGCAGTCAAACGCGGCCACGACCGGCCAGTTCCTGGCCTGGGTCAAGGGCTACGTGGTGTCAGGTTATCCTGTGATCATCGGCATCTACGTCAATATGCACACTAACAATGCGAACGGCTTCTCCGGCTACGATCACATCGTCCCGGTCACCGGCATCGCATCGAACCATCCCCTGGTGAAGGGTATGGACCAAACCTATTACGCCGACGATGCCTTGCAGTTCACCGACAATTATCTCCATGTGCTCCAGTACGATTTCGCGCCGTTTACGATGACGCGGGTCCAGGCAAATGCCGCTGCCGGGCCGCCATATGCGCTGCCTTCGCATCTCGGCACCAATACGCAAAATGCGGCAGTGGCGATCACCGGCGTTGTCGATCGGGATAGTGAAACCGTTCCTGTGCGCCTGGCAACCAATCTGAATGACGAAAGCCAGGTCATCGCCGGTGGATCGAATACGCCACCGCCACCTTTACCGTTGATGCTGACTGCCACTGTGTACGGCCTGACCTCTGGCGTGAAATACAACGTCTATCAATACAACACGCTGGCCGCCATCCCGAATTCGGCGTTCAACGCCAATGCGTCCGCGGCCTACCAGAAGTTCACTTTCACCGCGACGGATTCGACCTACGTGATTCCTGCAATAAGCATCCAGTCGAATGAGGTTGCAGCGTTTCGCGCAGTGCCTGCATCGGCGCATTAAGAAAAATGCGTGCCGGACTGCATCGATTTTGCACCTGAAGTGTTATGATTCGCGCAATTAAAGAGCGGAGCGCATCATGATCGAATTCCAGTCCCTGACCAAGGCCTACGGCAGCTTCGAAGCGGTCAAGCCGCTGACGCTGGAGGTCAAGCGCGGCGAAGTATTCGGCTTCCTCGGCCCCAACGGCGCCGGCAAGACCACCACCATCCGCATGATGATGGGCATCCTCGCGCCCAGCGCAGGGCGGGTGCTGATCGATGGCCTCGACTGCCACAGCGAGGCCACCGAGGTCAAGCGCCGGGTCGGCTACCTGCCCGACAATCCGATCTTCTACGACTTTCTGCGCGGGCGCGAAATCCTGCAATTCGTCGCCGAAATGCACGGCTTTGCGCGCGCCGAAGCGGCCGAACGGGCCGCCCGCATGCTGACCGAATTCGGCCTCGACGAAGTGACCGAGGAATTCGCCGTCAACTATTCGATGGGCATGAAAAAGAAGCTGGGCCTGGCCTGCGCGCTGATTCATGCGCCGACCGTGCTGATCCTGGACGAGCCGATCAACGGCCTCGACCCGCGCGCCTCGCGCGACGTCCAGGAACGCCTGCTGGCGGCGGCCGCCAACGGCACCACCATTTTCGTCTCCACCCACCTGCTCGACATGGCCGAAAAACTGTGCGACCGGGTCGGCATCATCCACCGCGGCGCGCTGGCGGCCACCGGCACGCTCGACGAGATCCGCGCCCACGCCTCGGCCGACGGTTCGCTCGAAGAAGTGTTCCTCAAGATTACCGACGAAACCAGCGAGCCGGCCCAATGACGCAGGCAACCCCTGGCCACGCGATGTGGCTGATCGCGCGCCTGCGCCTGCGGCGCCTGTGGAATCTGTTCTCCGGCTTCGCCTTCCGTCCCAAAGCCGGCAAGAGCCGCGTCGCCACGCCCGCCAAGAAGCGGGTCGGCTGGGTGCTGGCCGTGCTGGTCGGCATGATGATGCTGTTTACCGCGCTGAACATGGCGCGCCAGTCGGCCCTCAATATTCAGTGTTACCTGGAGCCGGCCAGCCGCTGCATCAGCGTCGATGACAGGCACAAGACCCGGCTCGACGAGGACGCGGCAGCGAAAGAACTGCATGGTGCGCCATTCAGTGCGCCGGTCGCGCTGGCGTTGACGATGCAACTGTCCCTGCTGTTTGTGGTCAGCGTCCTGCTGCCCCTGAGCAGCCGCGAAATCGCCGCCGCCGACTGGGACCTCGAATGGCTGGTCACGCTGCCGACCTCGCGCAGCACGCTGCTGTGGGGACGGATCCTGGAACGCACGCTGGCCAACCCGACCGGCTGGATCCTGCTCACGCCGTGCTGCGCCGTGCTGGCCTGGTTCGCGGGCTTTCGCTGGAGTGCGCCGCTGGTGGCCGTGGCCGGCACCATCGCGCTGCTGCCGCTGGCGGCGATGCTGCGCACGCTGGCCGATACCGGTCTGCGCATGTCGCTGGCGCCTTCGCAGCTGCGCAACATCCAGGCCGTCGCGGCGATCATCGGCATGCCGTTCATGTACATGGCCGTCGCCTTCGGCAGCATTCACGCCGACTCGCCGGTGCTGGCCATCACGCGCCAGTTTCCAGCCTGGGCCCAATGGCTGCCGCCCGGCGTGCTGCTCAAGGCCATCGGCGCGACGTCGCTCGCGCAAGCGGGCGCCATGCTCGCGCTGCTGGCGGTGGAGATCCTGCTACCGATGTGGGCCGGCATGCAACTGCTGCGCTACCAGTTGCGCAATGGCGTGGTCGCCTCCGGTTCGCGCGAGTCGGCGCGCAGCGTGCGCCCCGTGGCCGGGCGCGCCAGCGCGGGCGTACGCGTCTTCGGCTGGCTGCTGCCGACCTCCTCCATCAAGCGGCGCGAACTGCGCTTGCTGCTACGCGACCGCAATTTCCTGATGCAGAGCTTGCTGCTGCCGCTGATCATTTTCGGCGGCCAGCTGATCTTTACAACGTCGGCCAGCGCCATCGCCGACATGGCCAGCAGCTCCAAGTTCCTGGCCGGGACGGCGTTCGGGATCGGCTCCTACATGCTGATGCTGTCGGCCTTCCAGACCTTGAACAATGAAGGCCAGTCGCTGTGGATGCTGTACACCTTCCCGCGCTCGATCGACAACGTGTTGAAGGAAAAGGCCGAATTCTGGGGCGTGCTGGCCTTGCTGTATCCGGTCGCTATCCTGGCCGTCGGCCTGTGGCTGGCGCCGAATGGCGCCGCCACCACGCTGGGCCTGTTCGCCATCGTGCTGGCCGGGATCCCGATTTTTTCGACGATCGCCGTCGCACTCGGCGTATTCGGCTGCGACCCGCTGGCGCAGGATGCCCGCACCAAGGTCCGGCCCAGCTTCCTGTACCTGTACATGATGCTGTCGGGTTTGTACATCTACGCGATCACCGTCGGAAAATGGGCAACCACGCTGGTGCTGATCGTGCTGATGGCGTCGCTGGCAGTGGCGCTGTGGCAGAAGGCGCGCGACCAGCTGCCCTACCTGCTCGACCCGAGCGCCTCGCCGCCGGCGCGCGTGTCGACCGCCGACGGCCTGATTGCGGCGATGCTGTTCTTCGTGCTGCAATCGGTGCTCTACCTGGCCTTTACCAAAGGGTTCGACCTGCCCGAACCCGAGGCGCTGGTGATCGCCTTCGCCGCCGCCGGCGCGCTGGTCTACGGCCTGATGCGGCTGCAGTACTGGATCGGCAAGACGGCCGGCGTGCCGGCCATGCTGCGCCAGAACGCCGGCCAGGCGCTGGCCTGGGGCATGGGCGCGGGCATAGCCGCCGCGCTGCTGGGCCTGGGCTACCTGCAGCTGGTACGGCACTGGGACTTGCTTTCCGATGCCTTGCATGGCGCCGGCGCGCACACGTTCGCGGCGCACTGGCTGATCCTGCTGGCGGTGGTGGCGGCGCCCCTGTGCGAGGAGTTCATCTTCCGCGGGCTGATCTTCGGCGGCCTGCGCCGCTCGATGGGGCTGGCGCCCAGCATGCTGATGAGCGCGGCGCTGTTCGCCATCGTCCATCCGCCGGTGTCGATGCTGCCGGTGTTCGTGCTGGGGCTGTGCACCGCCTTCGTGTACGACCGCACCAGGGCGCTGCTGGCGCCGGTGCTGGTGCATGCGGTCTACAACGGCGCGCTGGTCGGCTTCCAGTTGATGGGCTGAGGCGCGACGCGCTACTTGACGGCGGCCAGGATATAGCTGTCGAGCAGCTCGAACGGCAAATTCGCCTTGTTCGAATTGTAGTTTTCGCCGGTGAACACGACCACCATGTCGAGCTCGGGAACGACGACGATGTACTGGCCGCCGTTGCCATTGGCGAAGATGATGCCATACGACTTGCCGTTGACGTTTTCGACGCCGCGCCACCACAGGTAGCCGTAGCCGTTGCGCGCGCCGTCGATCTCAAACCGGGTATGCAGGCTGGTCGATTCGTCGATCCAGGCGCCCGACACCAGCTGCTGTCCGTTCCACGATCCCTTGTTCAAGACCAATTGGCCAAGCTTCATCATGTCGCGCGGGCGCATCTGGATGTGGCCGCCGGTATCGGTCTGGGCGCCGTTGTCGAAGCTGGCCCATTTGGCGCTCTGGATGTTCAGGGGCGCGAACAGCGATTCGTTGGCAAACACCGGAATCGGCTTCTTGGTGGCCTGGGAGATCACGCGCCCCAGCGCCACCGGATTGCCCGTGCAATAGCGCGTCGTGGCGCCAGGTGCCGTGACCGCCGCCAGGTTCAGGTAGAACTTGACCCAGTCGTCCTGCATGTACATTTTGCTCTCGTTGCCTGGCGAACTGTCGATCCAGTCGTCGCAGTCGAGGCCATTGCGCATGGTCAGCATGTCGGCCAGCGTCAAGCCCAGGCGGTAGGCGGGCGCGTTCGGGTACAGCGTGCCAAGGTGGCTGGCGAGCGTGTCGGTGACGCCGCCGACCAGGTGCTGGTCGATCGCCACGCCCATCATCAGCGAGGTGATGCTCTTGGTTGCCGAACGCAGGTCGTGCAGCGTGTCCTTGTCATAGCCATTCCAGTACTGCTCCAGCACCGGCTTGCCGTGCCGTGTAACCAGCATGCTGGCCAGGCCATGCACGCTCTCGGCCCCCAGCGTCGAGACGCCGCTGGCAAGCACGGTCGCGTCCATGCCGACCTCGGCCGCCGGGACCAGCGTCCATTGATCGGTGGGATTGGGCGCAACACGCGCCCGGCTGTCGGGGGCGACGCCGGGGCCGCGCGCGGCACTGCCACCGCCGCCGCAGGCACTCAAGGCGAAGGCAAGCGCCAGCCCGCAGGCCAGCGTCAGCGCGGCGCGATTGGCGGCGCGCGTCAGTGTGATGGTTGGCTGGGAGTTATTCACGGTGTCCTTGAACGATGACGTTAAGGATTGAATTACATCACGCGGGAATTTGTTCGACATGTGCCGTTAGGCAGGGGCGGCGGCGGCGGCCACCCGCCACCCCCGCCCC
>JANYGW010000143.1 GCA_025359245.1 Massilia sp. | reverse complement strand
CCCTGCTCGATTTTTCGCCGCCCAACCAGCCGTCGGGCGAATCGTCGATGGCGGCCGACGCGACCCAGTCGGCGCAAACTTTCCTCGACGGCAACCGCCGTTACGAATGGCAATACCAGCTGCCGGACGGCGCCAGCTTCTGGGGCGAGGTGCTGCTGACCTCGGTCACCTTGGACCATGAATTCCTTTCTTATGCGGTGGTGCGCGACATATCCGTGCGCAAGGCCACCGAATCGACGCTGCAGATGGCGGCTCAGGTGTTCGAGAACAGCCGCGACGCGATCGCCATCACCGACCACGCGCACCGGGTGCTGGCGGTCAACCAGGCGTTTTCCGACATCACCGGCTTTGCCGCGGCCAGCATCGTCGGCGCGACCCTGCCGCAGCTCAGGAGCGGCGCGCAGGAGCCGAGCTTCTACCAGCAGATCTGGGACTACGTGGCCGCCAACGACCACTGGGAAGGCGAGGTCTGGAGCGTGCGCGCCAGCGGCGCCGAATATCCGGTCTGGGTGGCGCTGACGGCGATTCGCGACAGCACCGACCGCGTCATCAACTATATGGCGATCCTGTCCGACATCACCGACCGCAAGCGCGTCGAGGAGCACACCCGCCACCTGGCCGAGCACGACTTCCTGACCGACCTGCCGAACCGCGTGCTGTTCCTCGACCGCCTGCACCAGGCGCTGGCTTCGGCGCGCCGCAAGCAGACCAAGGTCGCCGTCATGTTCCTCGACCTGGACCGCTTCAAGGGTATCAACGACAGCTTCGGCCACCAGGTGGGCGACGCCGTGCTCAAGGAAGTGGCGGGGCGCCTGACCGGCTGCGTGCGCGGGGTCGACACCATCAGCCGCCAGGGCGGCGACGAATTCGTCGTGATCCTGGCCGACATCGGCGGCGTCGACCAGGCCGCCCACGTTGCCAACAGCGTAATGGCGGCGGTGGCCCGGCCGGTCAAGTTCGACGGCCACACGGTGAGCCTGTCGGTGTCGATCGGGATCAGCATCTACCCGACCGACGGCGAGGATCTTGATACACTCTTGAAACATGCCGACGTGGCGATGTATCACGCCAAGCAGAACGGGCGCAACGCCTTCAGTTTTTTCGACGAGGCCATGAACGCCCACGTGATCGAGCGCGTGCAGATGGAAAACATGCTGCGCGAGGCGCTCGCCAACGACGAATTCGAGCTGGCCTACCAGCCCGAGATCAACATCGCCAGCGGCCTGACGATCGGGGTCGAGGCGCTGATCCGCTGGCGCCACCCGCAGCGCGGCCTGCTGCTGCCCGACCAGTTCATCGGCGTGGCCGAGGAGTGCGGCCTGATGGTGCCGATCGGCGACTGGGTGTTGCGCCAGGCCTGCATCCAGGCGCGCGACTGGCGCGACCAGGGTTTTCCGGTGGTGGTGGCGGTCAACCTGTCGACCGACCAGTTCATGCACAACAACCTGGTGCACAGCGTCGACGCGGCGCTGCGCGAGTCGGGGCTGGCGCCCGAATTCCTCGACCTCGAAATCACCGAAGGCGTCATCATGAAGGACGACGGCGCCATCATCGAGACCGTCAACGCGCTGCGCGAGCGCGGCGTGCAGCTGACCATCGACGACTTCGGCACCGGCTACTCGAGCCTGAGCTACCTGCGCCGCTTTCCGCTGTCGAAGCTCAAGATCGACCGTTCCTTCATCGACGACATCACGCGCAAGCCGGCCGACGCGGCCATCATCCCGGCCATCATCGCGGTGGCGCGCAGCCTCAGGCTGCGCGTGATTGCCGAAGGCGTCGAGACCGAGGAGCAGCTGCGCTTTTTACAGCAGCACGGCTGCGACGAGTACCAGGGCTATTACGCCAGCATGGCCACGGCCGATCCCGACCTGACGCGCCGCCATCGCTAATCGAACAGGCCGATGCGCGCGACCACCTGGCCGTGGTCGGACGCCTCGGGCAGCTCGCGCCCCAGGTGCTCGTTCAGGTAGGCCACGTCGAGCACCGCGCCGATCGCGTTCGGCAGCTCCGGATTGAATTGTTCCGACACCAGGATGTGGTCGATGGTCGAACGGCAGCCGTCGCTGAGCATCGAAAACCCCGCAAGGTCCTGGCGCGGCTGCAGCTGGCGGGTGTCGAACAGGCGCCCGGCGATCGGCGCATCGCTACCGAGTACGATGCTGGTGGTGACGGCGTCGGCGACGTCGTTGAAGTCGCCCAGCACCACTTGCGCGCGCTGGTTGGCGCTGGCCATCCGGGTCAGCAGCACGCGCAGCGCGACCGCCTCGGTGCCGCGCCGTATCAGCGAACGCAGGCAGGCCAGGCCGAACAGCAGCGGATCGTCGCAGCTGTCGCCGTTGCGGTAGTCGGGCCGCTTCGATTTCAGGTGCACCACCACCACGTCGACCGTGCAGGCGGGCGAGAGCACTATCGGCGCATGGATCACGGCGCGCGAAAAACGGTCTGCGTCGCGGCTGCCTTCAGGCATGGCGACGCCGGCCGGGAAGGTGGCGTGCGCCACGCCGGGTCCGGCCAGCGGCAGGCGCGACACCAGCGCCACCGACGGCGTCAGGCGCTCGGCGGCCGGATCGGGATCGAAGCCGACCTGCACGGCGGTGCGGTAGTTGCGGGTGCGGGCCAGCGCCTCGCGCAGCGCCGCTTGCGAAAAAATCTCCTGGAAGCCGATCACGTCGGCGTCGAGCAGGTCGATCTGGTGCGCGGTCCAATCGAGCTTGGCCTCGTATTCTTCGGGCGTGGCGGGCGCCAGGTTGTCGTACAGCTGCTGGCCGGGCGGGGCCAGGTTGTACACATTGAAGGTGGCAAAGCGGATTTCTTGCGGCATAATCAGAAACTCCTCATTGAACGATTAGCGTATCACGCATGGCCAAGAAAGAGCATATTTCCGAAACCCAGGCGACCCAGTTCCTGCGCAAGCACGGCGTCGCCTTCACCGAACACCCGTATCCGTACGAGGAGCACGGCGGCACCGCGGTGTCGGCGCGCGAGCTGGGCGTGCCGGAGCACGACGTGATCAAGACGCTGGTGATGCAGGACGAGGCGGCGCGCCCGCTGATCGTGCTGATGCACGGCGACTGCAAGGTCTCGACCAAGAACCTGGCGCGCGCGATCGGCTGCAAGTCGGTGGAGCCGTGCAAGCCGGACGTGGCGCAGCGCCATTCGGGCTACCAGATCGGCGGCACCTCGCCGTTCGGCACGCGCAAGGCGCTGCCGGTGTACGTCGAGGAGAGCATATTGGCGCTCGAGAAAATCTACATCAACGGCGGGCGGCGCGGCTACCTGGTCGGGATTGCCCCGCAGGTGCTGGTCGAGCAGCTCGCTGCCAGGGCCGTCACCTGTGCCCTGGCCGAGTCCTAGAGAAATGTTTTTCAATCGGGGTCAGACCTCAATTAGAAAACATTTTAAAATTGAGGTCTGACCCCGATTGAAAAACATTGCCGCTAAACGTGGTCATGCTGCAACTGGGCGCGGGGCAGGCGATGGTGTATATTCACGCCCCGGCACCCACAAGAAATAAAACAGAGAGACCGCATGTACACAATCATCTTTACCGTCGTCGCCTACCTGATAGGCTCGATTTCCTTCGCCGTCGTGATGAGCCGCGCGTTCGGCCTGTCCGACCCGCGTACTTACGGCTCGAAGAACCCGGGCGCGACCAATGTGCTGCGCAGCGGGAACAAGAAGGCCGCCATCGCCACCCTGATCGGCGATGCCGCCAAGGGCTGGTTCGCGCTCTGGCTGGCGATGCGCCTGGCCGACCAGTTCGACGTCGGCGACTTCGGCATCGCGCTGGTGGCGCTGGCCGTGTTCCTCGGCCACCTGTACCCGATCTTCTTCAAATTTGTCGGCGGCAAGGGCGTGGCGACCGCGCTCGGCGTGCTGATCGGCCTCAATGTCTGGCTCGGCGTGGCCACGCTGGTGACCTGGCTGGTGATCGCCTACGCGTTCCGCTACTCGTCGCTGGCGGCACTGGTGTCGGCCCTGTTCGCGCCGTTTTACTTCTGCCTGCTGTTCGGCACCGACCAGAAGGAAAAGCTGCTGGCGGTCATTATCATGAGCTTGCTGCTGCTGTTCACCCACCGCAGCAACATCGGCAATCTGCTCAGAGGCAAGGAAACCCGCATCGGCAGCAAGTCGGCCGAGGCGCGCGCCGCCCACAAGAAGGGCAAGTAGGGCGGCGGCAGCTTTTGGCGCCAGGCTTTAGAATAGTCACTTTCTGGGGAGCTGCCGTGAATAAGCTGAGAATCGATTTTGTGTCCGATATTTCCTGCCCTTGGTGCGTGATCGGCCTGAAGTCGCTCGAACAGGCGCTGGCCCGGGTCGGCGACGTGGCCGAGGCCGACCTGCATTTCCATCCCTTCGAACTGAACCCGCAGATGGCGCCGGAAGGCGAAGACATCGGCGAGCACCTGGCGCGCAAGTACGGCGCCACGGCCGAGCAGGGCGCGCGCACGCGCGAGATGATTCGCGCCCGCGGCGCCGAAGTGGGCTTTCGCTTCGAGATGGACAAGCGCAGCCGCATCTACAATACCTTCGACGCCCATCGCCTGCTGCACTGGGCCGAGTTGCAGGGCCGCCAGCGCGAGCTGAAGATGGCGCTGTTCGAATCCTATTTCACCGAAGGCGAGAGCCCGGCCTCGCACGAGGTGCTGGCGCGCGTGGCCGGCGAAGTGGGCCTGGACCCGTCCGAAGCGGCCGATGTGCTGGCCGGCGGCGCCTACGCCGACGAGGTGCGCGAGCAGGAAGAGTTCTTCCAGCGCCAGGGCATCAGCGCGGTACCGGCCATCATCATCAATCAGAAGCACCTGATTTCGGGCGGGCAGCCGGCCGAGGTGTTCGAACAGGCGCTGCGCCAGATTGCGGCGGCCGGGCAGGAATAGCTCAGTATGGATCCCCGCGTGCGCGCACTGCTGTCCGGAATAAAGTTCTTGACCTGCACTTAGAATAGACCTCCTTGCATTTGGGCGGCAAATTGGGCGTCTCGTCGTCGCCTTCGAAAGGGAGATTCTTCTGCTTCGAAGTGCTGGAACAT
>JANYGW010000053.1 GCA_025359245.1 Massilia sp. | reverse complement strand
CCCTGCTGTGCGCGCACAGCTACCAGGCGGCGCTGCGCGCCGCCTGGTAGCATTTCGCGCACAGCAGGGTGTCGCCATCGAGCGGATAGGTGTCGCCTTCGACGCTGGGCGTGTTGTCGCGCACCAGCGCCAGCGCGCCGGGCGTGTGGTTGCGCAAGATGGCCGGCAGTTCGGCCAGCGGCGCCTCGCGCCGTTCGATCAGGCCGTCGATGCGGGCCAGGATCAGCTGGTCTTCGATCGCCTGCAGGCGCGCCGGCGATTCGGGATGCCAGTCGCCCATGTCGTGGCGGGCGCATTCGGGATGGCTGAAAATTGCTGTGCTCATTGCTCGTTTTTCTATATCGCCATCATCAATGTTGCACCGGAAGCGCCGTTCTCGCATAGAATCTTCGAACGTGTCGTGATGACGGAACAGGTCGGTGCCGATAGCGCTAATCTACCATGCCGGAACGTCAAGCCGCTTGCGCGCGCAGGAATGTGCGCGGACCTGATGAATTGTTCGCTCGAAAAAGACCAACACCATGTTTAAAAAAATGCACGCCGTCGCCCACCAGGTCAGCCAGATCGTGGTCGGCAAGGACCTGCAGGTGCGCCAGGCGCTGACCTGTTTGCTGGCCGGCGGCCACCTGCTGATCGAAGACGTGCCGGGCGTGGGCAAGACCACGCTGGCGCACGCGCTGGCCATTTCGCTGGGCCTCAAGTTCAACCGGGTCCAGTTCACCAGCGACCTGCTGCCGGCCGACGTGGCCGGCATCTCGATCTACGAGCGCGAGAAAAACGGCTTCGTGTTCCACCCCGGCCCGATCTTCACGCAAGTGCTGCTGGCCGACGAAATCAACCGCGCCACGCCCAAGACCCAGTCCGGACTGCTCGAAGCGATGGAGGAGCGCCAGGTCACCGCCGACGGTGTCACGCGCGCGCTGCCGGAGCCGTTCTTCGTCATCGCCACCCAGAACCCGCTGCATCAGGTGGGCACCTTCGCGCTGCCCGAATCGCAGCTCGACCGCTTCTTGATGTGCTTGTCGCTGGGCCACCCGGACGCCGCCGCCGAACGCGCGCTGCTGCTGGGCGAAGACCGGCGCAGCATGCTCAAGACGCTGGGCGCGGCGATGCAGCCGGCCGAACTGGCGGCGGCCCAGAAAGGACTGCGCCAGATCCATACCTCCGCCTCGCTGGTCGACTATGTGCAGGCGCTGGCCCAGGCCTCGCGCCACAACGGCCTGTTCGCCGAAGGCCTGTCGCCGCGCGCCGCGATCGCGCTGCTGCAGGCGGCACGCGCCTGGGCTGCGCTCGAAGGGCGCGACCATGTGGTGCCCGAGGACGTGCAGGCGGTGCTGGTGCCGGTCTGCGCGCACCGGCTGCGCCCGCTCAAATCGGCCAACGGCGCCGCCCTGGCCAGCCGCGAACTGGTGCTGCAGCTGCAGAAATCGGTAGCCCTATGATACCGGGCAAGGAACCCTGCCTTGCAAGTCGCCTGCCTCACAAGGCAGGCCGTTACGCAGGGGCGCGGTACACCGCGCCAATTCCCTGCTCACCAGTCTAGGCCGGCGCGATGTTTTCCGCGATCCGCACGTTGGTGCAGCGCAAGACCGACAAGTGGCTGTTCCAGCTGCGCGACGCCGAACCGGGCGAAGTGCTGCTGAACCAGCGCCGCGTGTTCATCCTGCCCACCGGGGCCGGGCTGGGCTTCGTCGTGCTGCTGGTGGTGCTGTTGATCGGAGCGACCAATTACAACCTGAGCCTGGGCTTCGCGCTCACTTTCGTGCTGGGCGTGTGCGCCGTGGTCGACATGTATTTCACCTACCGCAACCTGGTCGAACTGCATTTGCAGCCGGGCCGCTCGCAGCCGGTGTTCGCCGGCGAAGACGCCCACTTCGAACTGGCCATCGTCAACCGCACCCGGCGCGACCGCTACGCGCTGCGGGTCGATTTCTTGCAAGTGAAGGAGCCGCGCTACGTGACCGATGCGCTGGCCGGCGCCAGCGCGCCGCTGCTGCTGTCGGCGCCGAGCAGCGCGCGCGGCTGGCTGCGCGCGCCGCGTGTCAAGCTGGTCACCCGTTTTCCGCTGGGCCTGTTCGGGGCCTGGAGCTACTGGCAGCCGGACGCCAGGACGCTGGTCTATCCATTTCCGGAAACCGACGCGCCGCCGCTGCCGATGTCGGGCGCGGCCAGCGAGGACGGCCACGGCCACGCGGGGCATGACGATTTCGCCGGGGTGCGCAGCTACCAGCCGGGCGATGCCATGCGCCACCTGGCCTGGCGCCAGATCGCGCGTCTCGACCTGGAGATGGGCGGACACCTGGTGACCAAGCATTTCGAAGGCGGCGCGATCGAGGAGCTGGTGCTCGATTTCGACGCCATGCCGGCCACGATCGACCTCGAATTGCGCTTGTCGCGTATGGCGCGCTGGGTGCTCGAGGCCGAACAGCGCGCCCTGCCCTATGCGTTCCGGATGGGTGGCCACGACTATGAGGCCGCCGTCGGCGCGGCGCACCAGGCCGCGTGCCTGCGCGCGCTGGCGCTGTACGGAGGCGCGCCATGACGGCCGACGCCAGCGCGCCGCGCGGGCGCATTGCCAGGCTGCGCATGCAGCTCTCGCGCGACAAGGCCGACACCTTGCTGCTGCTGGCGGCGGCCTCGCTGGTGCTGGCGCCGCATGCCGGCCATCTGCCGCCGTGGGTGGCGATGCTGTGTTTTTGCACGCTGCTGTGGCGCTGGATGATCACCTGGCGCGGCACCCGCATGCCGCCGGCCATGCTGCTGCTGCCGCTCGCCGTGGCCGCCATGGCCGGCGTGTCCATCACCTACAAGACGCTGCTCGGGCGCGAAGCCGGCGTGGCCATGGCGGTGCTGCTGCTGGCCTTCAAGATGCTGGAAATGCATGCCAGGCGCGACCTGTTCGTGGTGATCTTCCTGTGCTTCTTCCTGGTGCTGACCAATTTCTTCTACTCGCAGGGGATCGGCACCGGGCTGCTGATGGTGCTCTCGGTCATCGCCCTGCTGACTGCCCAGCTGTCGTTCCAGTACACCGGGGTGGTGCCTGCGCTCGGCCGGCGCCTGCAGCTGGGCGCCAAGATCGTCGGCATCGCCGCGCCGCTGGCGCTGGCGCTGTTCTTCCTGTTCCCGCGCATCCAGGGCCCGCTGTGGGGCATGCCGAACGACGCCCACAGCGGCCATACCGGCCTGTCGAACAGCATGTCGCCCGGGAATATCTCGAACCTGGCGCAGTCCTCCGAGATCGCCTTCCGGGTCAAGTTCGGCGGCGCGCCGCCAGGCCAGCCGCAATTGTATTGGCGCGCGCTGGTGCTGGGCGAATTCGACGGGCGCACCTGGTCGCTGACGCATCCGATAGTGGCCGCACACACAGTGGCGGCCACGGGCGCGCCGGTACGCTACCAGGTCACGCTCGAACCGACCGGCCAGCGCTGGCTGTTCGCGCTCGACCTGCCGCGCGAGATCGCGCCGCTGGCCGACAACCAGGCGTTCATCAACGGCGCCTTCGAACTGCGCACCGTGCGCCCGGTCGACGAGCGCCTGCGCTACGACGCCACCTCGCAGCTCGACTACCAGCTCGACTCCGGGGAGCTGCCCGAGCGCGCGCGCTGGCTGGCACTGCCGCCAGGTTTCAATCCGAAAGCCGTCCGGGCCGGACTGGCGCTGCAGCGCGAGCCCGATCCGCGCCAACGCGTCAACACGGTATTGGGACGCTTTCGCAGCGACGGCTTTTCGTACACGCTGTCGCCCCCGCTGCTGGGGAGCGATTCGGTCGATGAATTCCTGTACCAGACCCGCGCCGGCTTTTGCGAGCACTACGCCGGCGCGTTCGTGTTCCTGATGCGCGCCGCCGGCGTGCCGGCGCGCGTGGTGACCGGCTACCAGGGCGGCGAAATCAATCCGGTCGACGGCTTCCTGGCGGTACGCCAGTCCGATGCGCATGCCTGGGCCGAGGTCTGGCTCGCCCAGCGCGGCTGGGTGCGGGTCGATCCGACCGCCGCCGTCTCGCCCGACCGGATCGAACGCAACCTGGCGCGCGCGCTGCCGCCCAAAGGCGTGTTCGGCAACCTGATCAACCTCGACCTGGACCGCAATTCCTGGCTGGCGCGGATGCGCTTCCAGCTCAGTGCGATCAACAACGGCTGGAACCAGTGGGTCCTCAATTACGATCCGCAGCGTCAGCACAAACTGCTCGACACGCTCGGCGACGCGCTGGCGAACTGGCGCGCCATCGCGGCACTGGCGGCCATCATCGGCCTGCTATTCGTGGCCGGCGCGCGGCGCCTGCGCGCCGAAAAAGATCCGGTCGATACGCTATACTCGGCGCTGTGCCAGCAACTGGGCCGGCTAGGCCTGGCGCGCGCTGGCGACGAGGGGCCGAACGCCTACGCCAGGCGGGTCGCCGGCCTGACCCTGGCGCCCGACAAGAAGGACGCGATCCTGCGTTTCCTGTCCCTTTACAGCGCCTATAAATACGCCGCCCAGGCGCCCGCGCGCGACCTGCTCCCTACCCTGAAACGGCTGTTGAACAGTACCCATTGATGAAATTCTTTTCCCCTCTCTTGCTGGCCTGTGCGTTCACGGCCTGCAGCCTGGCCCATGCGGCGCCGCCCAAGCACGGCGCCGTCAAGGCCGGCAAACACAAGGCGCCGGCCAGGCACAAGCGCGTGGCGCCCAAGCCCAAGGTCGATTACAACGGCGAACAGGTCAACTTCGGCGAATGGAAAGCGGTCAGCGATTTCGCCGACGAGATCGCGCTGCGCGACGGCTTTGCGCGCGATGAACTGCGCGCGCTGATCGCCCAGATCCATTATGTCGATTCGGCGGTCCAGCTGGTCAAGCCGGGACCGCCCGGCAAACCGAAGAACATGAATGCCGTGCGCGCGCTGATGCTCGAGCCGGTGCGCATCAATGCCGGCGTCAAGTTCTGGATCGAACATGCCGACCTGCTGGCGCGCGCCGAGCAGGAGTTCGGCGTGCCGGCCGACATCATCGTCGGCATCATCGGCATCGAAACCGTGTACGGCCGCAATACCGGGCGCTTCCGCGTGCTGGACGTGCTCACCACGCTGGCCTTCGCCTATCCGGAAGCGCCGAACCAGGCGGCGCGCATGGCGTTCTTCCGCGGCGAACTGGAAAACGCGCTGGTACTGGCGCGCAAGAACAATATCGATCCGCTGACGCTGCAAGGTTCGTTCGCGGGCGCGATCGGCCTGCCGCAGTTCATGCCGGGCAGCGTGTTGGCGTACGGCGTCGACTATGACCGCGATGGCGCCATCGACCTGCGCAATTCAGCGGCCGATGCGATCGGCAGCGTCGCCAGTTTCCTGGTGCAGCACGGCTGGCAGCGCAGCGACACCGGACCGCCCGTGTACAGCGCCAGCGTGGCGCCGGGACGGGGCTGGGAAAGCATGCTGGGCCAGGGTCTGGCGGCCAAATACACGCTGAGCGAACTGGCGGGCGCCGGCGTGACGACCGCGATGCCGGCCCCGCCGGGGCTGCTGTACGGCCTGATCGACCTCCAGAATGGTGCGGAAGCAACAGAATATGGGCTGGCAACAAATAATTTTTTCGCCATTACCCAGTACAACCGCAGTTATTTCTACGCCATGTCGGTCATCGAACTGGGACGCGCGGTGCGGCTCAGCATGGCCTCCGCACCGCTTATTCCCGCGGAAACTTTGTAATGAAATGTAACGATTTGCCCTGCAATCGACCCTGTTCCCCCCTGTGCAAGGGGGATACTGGCGGGAGTATGCTGATCCGGCCGTTCGTGCGCCTGCGGAACTTTTAGGAATCGTGCATACTCCCCGTCAAGTTGCCAATGGGCCAGTACTTAACGGTACGGTGCGGCCTCGGGGTCGCGATTACCCTACACTTAAACTTTCTCACAAAACAATTATTAAAATGGTGATTTTGTGAGAGAATTGCAATGCGGCTATGTTGCGGCCAGACAACATGGTGAGCAACCTTTTTACGATTTTTTATTGCTTTTAAGTATTAGATTGCAAAAGGGTTGTACAATTAAGTATAGTTTTTAAAAAGACAGTTCCCCCGGATAAATTTCGCCAGCCTTACTGCGACTAGTTGTAGCGACAAGCGAAGTCCGTGTCTCGACCAAGCACACAACTCACAATAGGAAGTAACGACATGACAAACCAAGTCGGCATAGATATGAACAGCGATTCGGACTCCGATGATCTGCTGCAATACAACCCTAACCGGTTGCTCGATACCCTGATCGAAAACCTGCGTCTGAAAAACGATGCAGCCCTGTCGCGCGCGCTGGAAGTGGCGCCGCCGGTGATCTCGAAGATCCGCCACCACCGCTTGCCGGTCGGCGCATCGTTGCTGATTCGCATGCACGAAGTGAGCGACCTGTCGATCCGCGACCTGCGCTACTTGATGGGCGACCGCCGCAACAAGTTCCGCATCAGCGACAAGCAGTTCAAGCCCAAAGAAGGCGAACCGCAATCCTGATCTCAGCCAGCAATGGTTGAATAGGACGGACCCACGAAGGCTAGCTGCCTTCCTGTACCGTCATGCCGGCGTCGCAAGACGCGCGCATGACGCGCGGGAAGACAACTGGCCTTCCGTCATTTCGGCCCGGATTGCTTGATCCTTTGTTTTTCCGCATACATGGCAGCGTCGGCGCGCCTGACGAAGTCGTCGGCGCTCTCCTGCGCCTGCAACTGGCAAGCCCCGGCGCTGATCTCGAGCGGCTGCGCCGGCCCGATGCGCCCGCAGCGTACACGTATCCGCTGCACCACCGCCACCGCTTCGTCCAGCGTACTTCCCGGCAGCAGCATGGCGAATTCGTCGCCGCCCAACCGAAAACCCAGGTCGACATGGCTGCGGATCACCTTGACGATGACCGCGCCGGCCTGCGCCAGCACTTGGTCGCCGGCGGCATGGCCGTAGCGGTCATTGATGTTCTTGAAATTATCCAGGTCGATGTACACCAGGCACAGCGTCTGCGCCAGGCGTGCGCTGCGCACCGCCTCGTCTTCCAGCGCTTGCTCGAAGGCGCGCCGGTTGCCCAGGCCGGTCAGCGCATCGGTGTGCGCGACCAGTTCGGCCAGCCGGATGTCGTGCCGTATGCGCCGCACCAGCAGCGCGATCAGGCAGCCGACCACGATTTCGGTGGTCCAGGCGCGCGGCGACTGGGGCATCTGGCCCGATTCGATCAGGTCGGTCACGAACGGCGCCAGCGGCAGCACATATGCCAGATGATGGCGCGCGCGCGACCACCATGTGTTGCGCGGCAAGTCTGGCGCCCCGTTCATGTGCAGCGGCCCTGCCCCGGCGTCCTATGCGGGAAACACGCCGGTCGACAGATAACGGTCGCCGCGGTCGCACACGACGAACACGATGGTCGCGTTCTCCACCGTCTGCGACACGCGCAAGGCGATCTCGCAGGCACCGGCTGCGGAAATGCCGCAAAAGATACCCTCTTCCGCAGCCAGCCGGCGCGCCATTTGCTCGGACGCCGCCTGGCTCACGCTCTCGATGCGGTCGACCCGCGACTTGTCGTAGATCTTGGGCAGGTAAGCCTCGGGCCATTTGCGGATGCCGGGGATTTGCGAGCCTTCCTCGGGCTGCGCGCCGACGATCTGGATCGCCTCGTTCTGCTCCTTCAGGTACTGCGACACGCCCATGATGGTGCCGGTGGTACCCATTGCGCTGACGAAGTGGGTGATGCGGCCGCCGGTGTCGCGCCAGATTTCCGGGCCCGTCGTTTCGTAGTGCGCGCGCGGATTGTCGGGGTTGCCGAACTGGTCGAGGATGATGCCCTTGCCGTCCTTTTGCATCTGCTCGGCCATGTCGCGCGCATACTCCATGCCGCCCGTCTTGGGGGTGAGGATGATCTGGGCGCCGTACGCGGCCATGCTCTGGCGCCGCTCGATCGACAGGTATTCGGGCATCAACAGCAGCATCTTGTAGCCGCGGATCGCTGCCGCCATGGCCAGCGCGATCCCCGTGTTACCGCTGGTCGCTTCGATCAGCGTATCGCCTGGCTTGATCTGGCCGCGTTCCTCAGCCCGCCTGAGCATCGACATGGCGGCGCGGTCCTTGACCGAACCGGCCGGATTGTCGCCTTCCATCTTGCCGAGAATAATGTTGTTGCGGGCGGCGGCGTCGGCGCCCGGCAGGCGCATCAGCTGTACCAGCGGGGTGTTGCCGATCGTGTCTTCGATGGTCATGTAGGGCATGGGAACTCTTTGGCGGTATCAACAAACCGTATTCTAATCCAGCCCGCTGGCGGACGTATGAGCGCGCTCGTCCAGCTGCTAGACTAGCGACTTCCCCCGCCAAAGGAAGCCTTGCCATGAGTACCTTGCCCGCCCCCGATTTTGTCCCCGACCCCGGCGCCACCGAACGGGTCCAGGAATCGCTGAACAAGTTCGCCTCGCGCCACGCGCAAATCTTTCCCGTCCTCACAGAAAACGAATGCGCCCGCCTGCAGCGCTTCGGCAGCGTGCGCCACTGGGACGACGGCGCCCCCATTTTTGTGGCCGGCGGCAAGAACCCCGGCATGCTGGTCATCCTGTCGGGCCAGGTGCGCATCAGCCAGTGCGACGGCATGGGCAATCACATCAAGATCGTCGACCATGGCCCCGGCCAGTTCACCGCCGAGGTCGGACAGCTGTCGGGCGCGCCCTCGCTGGCCAACGCGCACGCGCTGGGGCCGGTCGAGGCGCTGGTGATACCGACCGAGGCCATGCGTGCGCTGGTGATCGCCGAAGCGGAGCTGGGCGAACGCGTGATGCGCGCGCTGATCCTGCGCCGCGTGAGCCTGATCGAAGCGGGCACCAGCGCGCCGGTGCTGGTCGCGCCGGCCGCGCACGGCAACCTGTTCGCGCTGCAGAGTTTTTTGTCGGCCAACGGCCAGCCGCACATGGTGCTCGACCCGGCCAGCAACGCCAATGCCGCCGCGCTGGTGCGCATCTACGCGCCCGGGCACGACGAGTTTCCGCTGGTGGTGTGCCCCGACGGCGCGGTCAAGAAGAACCCCACCCTGGCCGAGATGGGCCGCTGCCTGGGCATGCTGCCGGACCTCGATTCCGGCAAGGTATACGACGTGCTGGTGGTCGGCGCCGGCCCTTCCGGGCTCGCCACGGCGGTCTACGCGGCCTCGGAGGGCCTGTCGGTGCTGGTGGTGGAAAACCGTGCCTTCGGCGGCCAGGCCGGCGCCAGCGCGCGCATCGAGAACTACCTGGGCTTTCCGACCGGGATATCAGGACGGGCGCTGGCCGGGCGCGCCTTCGTGCAGTCGCAAAAATTCGGCGCCGAGGTAGCCATTCCGGCCTGCGCCGCCCAGCTGCTGTGCGACCAGTATCCGCTGCGCCTGGCGCTGACCGACGGCAGCCGGGTCCAGGCGCGCGCCGTGGTGCTGGCGTGCGGGGCGCGCTATCGCAAGCCCGACCTGCCCGACCTGGCCACCTATGAAGGCTGCGGCGTGTACTACTGGGCCTCGCCGCTCGAGGCCAAGCGCTGCCATGGCGAGGACGTGGTGCTGGTCGGCGGCGGCAATTCGGCCGGCCAGGCGGCGGTGTTCCTGTCCGCGCATGCGCAGCGCGTGCACATGCTGATCCGCGGACCCGGACTGGCGGCCAGCATGTCGAGCTACCTGATCGAGCGGATCGCCAGCACGCCCAATATCGTGCTGCATACGCATACCGCACTGACGGCGTTGGAGGGCGACGGCGAATGCCTGGCGGGCGTGCGCTGGCAGCGCAAAGGGGAGGACGAAGTGAGCGTGGCGGCGCGCAGCGTGTTCCTGTTCGTCGGCGCCGATCCGAACTCGCAGTGGCTGTCCGACTGCGGCGTGCAGGTCGACCAGCACGGCTTCATCATGACCGGCACCGACGTGATGATGGCGCGCTGCCGCGTGACCGGGCAAATGCTCAATCCCGACGGCTCGCTGCACGGCCACCTGGAGACCACGGTGCCCGGCGTGTTTGCGATCGGCGATGTGCGGGCCGGATCGACCAAGCGGGTTGCGGCGGCGGTGGGAGAAGGCGCGGCGGTGGTGGCGCAATTGCATGCCTATCTGTCTGTGCCGCGCTAGTCAAACCACTACATCGCCCTTGCGCAGGCGAGGGCGATGTAACTTGATGCGGGCAGTTTACCTCAATGGGGTTGGATAAGAAGCGACACTGACGTTGCCGTCCTTGTCGACCGCCTGCACGCCGAAGAAGTAATTGTCCTTCGATAGCTTGACCGTCGCTTCGTTGACGTTCCCGACGAACAGCGAGCCTTGCCACTGCGCGGCGGTGGTTTCGCGCCACACGATGCGGTAGCCGGCCAGGTCGGGCTCCGTATTCGGCTGCCACACCAGCGAGGAATCGTTCTCCAGCTTGGCGGTGCGCATCTGCACTTTCTGCGGTGCCGCCGGCGCCATCGACAGCGACGCCAGCGCCGCCGCGTTCACCCTCGCCACGCGCGCGATGTAGTTGTAGTCGTTGTACTCGGGCAGGTCGCCGAACTGCTTGTCGCCTTCCTTGCGCACGTTCTGGTGCTGGTGCGAGAAGTCTTCGGCCGGCTCGGTGAAGCGCAGCGCCGCGTAGCCGCGCTCGAGGAACGGCATATGGTCGCCGCCTCGCAGGTAACGGTCGCGGCGCTGGATCACGTTGACCTTGAAATTCGGTACGTAGCGTTCGCCCGTTTCCTTGACATGCCGCGCCAGCTGGCGCGAGATCGAATCGTTTTCGCCGCCAGTCGCCAGCAGCGCGCGGTTGGTCTCGTTCAGTTCCTTGGTCGCCGGGATGCTTTCGGCGAACAGGCGCACCTGGCCGTCGTCAACCCGGCCGTCGTCGCCGCGCGAACTGCCGATGATATCGTTGGTGAACATGCCGGCCACGTTCAGGTTCTGCAGCCTGGCCTGTTCGGCCCAGTGGGCGGAACCGAGCAGGCCCTGCTCTTCGGCAGCCACCGTCATGAACACCAGCGTCGCGTCGAATTGGTGGCGCGCCATCACGCACGCCATTTCCATGACCGCGGCAGTGCCCGAGGCGTCGTCGTTGGCGCCGGGCGCGTCGCCGGCGGCGTCCATGATCTCGGAATTGCGCGAGTCGTAGTGGCCGCTGACGACGTAGATGCGTTCCTTCGATGCGGCCTGCGTGCCGGGCAGCGTGGCCACCACGTTGACGATGTCGGTCGGCTTCGAAATGCGCGCTGAAATCGGCGTCACATGGCTGTCGAAGGCGACCTGCAGGCGCCCGCCGGCTTGCGCGCCGCAGCGTTCCAGTTCACCCTTGATCCAGCGCCGCGCGGCGCCGATGCCGGTCTTGTCGGAGACGGTGTCGGACATCGAATGGCGGGTCTGGAAGCTGACCAGCTTGCGCACATACCCCTCGATGCGCTGCGGCGAAATATCGGCCACGATCCGGTCGATCTGCGGCTGGTGGCGGCCCACGTCGGGGCTGGCGGCGACCGCGGCGGCGCAGGTACTTGCGAGCGCGCCAGCCAGGAGAATGGAAGGGACGTGAGCCATGTCGAAAACCTCATCAGGAAAAAATAAACAGCTTATCTTCTCATGCCACACGCCCGGCAAGTACGTCGTTACAGCGAAAATAGTTCAGGCGCGCTCGCCCGGCACAAGCCGGTAGCCGACCGCGGTTTCGGTCAGCAAGTACTTGGGCTGGGCCGGATCGTCTTCCAGCTTTTGGCGCAGGTGTCCCATGTAAATGCGCAGGTAGTGGCCGTTCTCGGCGTTCGATGGACCCCACACGTCCTTGAGCAGCTGCGGGTTGGTCACCACCCTGCCCGCGTTGACGGCCAGCGCCGCCAGCAGCCGGTATTCGGTGCGGGTCAGGTGCACCGGCGCGCCAGCCTTGCTGACTTCGCGCTTGCCCATGTCGACGCAGACGTCGCCGAAGCGCAGCATGCCGCCCGCATCGGCCTCGGGCGAGCGCTGGCGGCGCAGGCTGGCGCGCACCCGGGCCAGCAGTTCGCCGACGCTGAACGGCTTGGTCAGGTAATCGTCGGCGCCGGCGTCGAGCGCGGCGATCTTGTCGGCTTCGCCGGTACGCGCCGACAGCACGATGATCGGTACGCTCGACCAGGTGCGCACATCGGCGATGAAATCCTTGCCGTCGCCGTCGGGCAGGCCGAGGTCGAGGATGATCAGGTTGGGCTTGCGGGTGCCGGCGTCGATCAGGCCGCGTTTCATCGATTCGGCTTCGGCGATGCGCCAGCCTTCGCCCTCGAGCGCCATGCGCACGAAACGGCGGATCTGCGGTTCGTCTTCAACCAGCAGTGCAAGCGGGCTTGTTTCGCTCATGGCGATACCTTGTCTGTGATGACGGCGCCGTTGTCGGCGTCGTCCGGCGGCAGCGCGGGCGGCGTGCCCAGCGCCAGCCGGAATGTAAATTGGGCCCCGCCCTGCGGCGCGGCGCCGGCGCTGATCGTGCCGCCGTGCGCATGCAGGATGGCGCGGCAGATGGCCAGTCCCAGGCCCACGCCCGGGATCGGCGACTCGCGTTCGCCGCGCGTGAATTTTTCAAAAATCGCTTCTTCGCGGCCCGGCGGCAGGCCGGGGCCGTCGTCCTGCACCGAGACCGCCAGCTCGCCGTCCGCGGCATCGGCCGCGATCACGATGTGCGCATCCGGCGGCGTGTACTTGGCCGCGTTTTCGAGCAAGTTGCACAGCACCCGCTCGATCAGCACTGCATCATAGCGCACCAGCGGCAGGCCGGGCGCCAGCCGGGTCTCGACAACGCGCGCGCCCAGCAGCCAGCGGCAGGCGCGCACGGCGCTGCCGGCCGCCTCTTCCATCGTATGCCATTGCAGGTTCAGCTTGACGTCGCCATCCTGCATGCGCGCCATTTCCAGCAGGTTCGACACCAGGGTGCTCATGCGCAGCGCCTCGTCGCGCAAGGCGCCCGCCAGCTCCAGCTGGGACGGCGCCAGCGCGGGCCGCGACAGCGCCAGCGATTCGGACAGGCCGACCAGCGACGTGAGCGGCGTGCGCAGGTCATGCGACAGGGCCGCCAGCAGCGAGTTGCGCAGGCGCTCCGATTCCATCTTCACTTCGACCTGCTGCGCCACTTCCACGTAATGCACGCGTTCGAGCGCGATCGCGGCCAGCGCGCCGAAGGTGTCGAGCTGCTTGCGCTGTTCGGGGATCAGGATTGAACGTCCATCCTCGGGCCAGATCACCAGCACGCCGCGGGTGCACATGGGCGCCACCAGCGGCAGGTAGAAGAAGGCGTTCGAGGGCATCGTCGCGGTGCCCTTGCCGGCCGCCAGCGCATGGTCGAAAGCCCATTGCGCCAGCCCCATGTCGATGATGCTCATGACCGGCACGCCGTCGCGTCCGGCGCCGTCCGGATAACGCAGGCGCCGGTCCGCGTCCGGCAGCAGCAGGGTCGCATGGGCGTCGAAGGTGCGCTGGATGAAGTCGCGCGTGATCTCGAATACCTGTTCGGTGACCAGCGTGGCCGACAGGCCGCGCGCGAATTCATACAGGGCGCGCGAGCGCAGTTCGCGGTGGCGCGCCACATTGGCCTGGTAGCGCAGCCCTGCGGTCAGGCCGCCGGTAATCAGCCCAACCGCCAGCATGACCAGGAAAGTCACCGCATACTGCAGGTCGCCGACGACGAACGAGAGACGGCGCGCGGCCAGCATCAGCGCCGTCACGCCGACCAGCGTGGCCACGACCGACGCCTCGCGCCCGAAGCGCACCGCGACCAGCACCACGGTCAGCAGGAACAGCATGGCGATATTGGCGAAATCGAAATACGGCAATAGCGGCGCGGTGACCACGGCGGTGAACACGCTGGCGCCCGCGCCCAGCAGGTAGCGCTTGCGGCGCGAGGTAGGCCGTGCAGCCGGGCCATCATGCGGGACGCCGGGCGCATCGTCGGCGGGAGCGACATGGGTCGCCTCAAGCCGCGGCGCCAATGCCGCAATGCGCGCCGCCAGCGGGATCGCGAACGGCAAGCGGCGCGTGCGCGGGCGGCCAAGAATCAGGCGCGTCGCCCCGATACCGCGCGCATGCTCGGCCAGCATCTCGGCGATGTCGCCGCCGGCCAGCACCGCCGTGACGGCGCCCAGGTTCTGCGCCACCTGCAGCGCTTCAAGGATGCGCTGGCGTTCGGCCGGATGCAGGCGCTGCAGCTGCGGCGTTTCGACGTACACGGCATGCCAGGGCACGCCCGCTTCGCGCGCCAGTTCGGCGCCGCGCAGGACCACGCGCAGCGCGGCAGGGCCAGGCCCCACGCAGGCAAGGCAGGCGCCGCCGGCTGGGAGTGACAGTAATTCGACGGGGTGGCTGGACATGCGGCGATTGTGCCACATCCGCCCCCCCGCCGAAGGGAGGGCGAGGCCTTTTTTACGCTTTGTTTACACTGGCCGTCGAAGTCTTTATGCCGTTTTTAGTCGCTGCTGTATAAGCTCAAGGGTGTGCAATCCCACCATCACCCGAGAGGAATTCTTCATGATCACGTATATCCCCATCCTGGCCGTCCTGCTCATTTTCTTCCTGGCCGGCCTGCGGGTCGCGAACCAGTTCGAACGCGCCGTCGTGTTCAGGCTCGGCAAGCTGCGCGGCACGCGCGGTCCCGGCCTGTACTGGCTGATTCCCCTGCTCGAATGGCAGACCATGGTCGACCTGCGCACCATCACCGCCTCGGTGCAGCAGCAAGAGACCATCACGCGCGACAATGTGCCGGTCAAGATCACCGCCGTGGTCTGGTACAGCACGGTCGACCCGGTGCGCGCCGTGGTCGATGTGCGCGACGTCGACGGCGCCGTGATCCAGGTGGCGTTGACGACCCTGCGCAACATCATGGGGCGCCACAGCCTCGATGAGATATTGAAGGAACAGGAGCACCTGGCGGTGGCCATGCGGCTGGCGATCGACGGCGCTACCGAGCCATGGGGCGTGAAGGTGACGCGGGTCGAGATGCGCAACGTGGAGATTCCCGAATCGATGCAGCGCGCGATGGCGCAGGAGGCCGAAGCGCTGCGCGAAAAACGCGCCCGTATCATCAAGGCAGAAGCGGAACTGGAAGCGGCGGTCAAGCTCAAGGAAGCGGCTTGCCTGATCATGGAACACCCGGCGGGCCTGGAACTGCGCCGCATGCAGATGATCACCGAAGTGGGCGCGGAGCAGAACACCACGACCATCATCATGATGCCGAGCGAGTTCGTGTCGATGGCGCGCGGTATCGGTGAGCTGGCGGCCAGCCAGCGCCGCACGTAGAAATCGCCGCGCCCCGCATAGCGAAGACCTAAACCAGCGTCGTCCTCGCGAACGCGGGGACCCATGCTGACTATGCTTAGTATGGGTCCC
>JANYGW010000023.1 GCA_025359245.1 Massilia sp. | reverse complement strand
CCGGATTAAAAAACATTTTTTAATCCGGGTCTGACCCCGATTGAAAAAGATTTCGGTGCGGCTTTATTTCTTGACCGATTCCTGGATTTTTTCGCCGGCGCGTTCGACTTTCTTGCCCACTTCCTCGGTCGCCTTGTCGATGCCCTTGCCGGCGTCGTCGGTCGCTTCCTTGATCTTGTCGCTCGTTTCGTTGGCCGCGTCCTGCACCTGCTGGCCGACCTGCCTGGCCTTGTCGATTGGCTCGTGCAATTTGGCAGCGACCTTGGCGCCGGCGTCGTCGATGGCCGCGCCAGCCTTTTGCGCCGGCCCCACTGCTTCCTCGGGCTTCTTGCATGCCGACAGGCCCGACAATAGCGCCAGCACCAGCGCCGCGCTCAAAATTGGTGTGATTTTCATGATGCCCCTCTGACGGTTGTAGTTGCCCTGTAGCATACACCTGCGGCCAAGATTGCGGTTGACAGTTGTTGCCCCCGTCCCGATAATAGAACGACCGTTCGATTTTAAATGAAAGAGATCGCCATGACCTCGACTGTCACGCTCGCGCACCGCATCTGCCCTTTTTGCGAGGCCTGCTGCGGCCTCGAACTCGATCTCGAAGCGCAGCAGGTGGTGCGCATCCGCGCCGACCCGCATGACGTTTTTTCGGCCGGCTTCCTGTGCCCGAAAGCGATCGGCCTGAAGGACCTGCACGCCGACCCGGACCGCCTGCGCACCCCGCTGATCAAGCGCGACGGCCAGTTCGTCGAGGCCAGCTGGGACGAAGCGTACGCCGAAATCGAACGGCGATTGCCGCCGCTGATCGCCGCCGGCGGACCGAACGCGGTGGCCACGGTGCTGGGCAATCCGACTTCGCACAAGATGGGCCTGCTGCTGTACTTCCCGCGCCTGGCGCGCGCACTCGGCACCCGCAATATGTTCTCGGCCTCGAGCGTGGACCAGGTCCCGAAAATGCTGTCGGTCGGACTGATGTTCGGCAGCTGGCTGTCGGTCCCGGTGCCCGATATCGAACGCGCCCAGTTCCTGCTGATCCTGGGGGCCAATCCGATGGTCTCGAACGGCAGCCTGTGGACCGTGCCGGACTTCCGCGGCAAAGCCAAGGCGCTGCGCGCGCGCGGCGGCAAGATCGTCGTCGTCGATCCGCGCCGCACCGAAACGGCGGCGGTCGCCGACGCGCACCACTTCATCCGGCCCGGCGCCGATGTCTACTTCCTGCTCGGGATTGCCCACACGCTGTTCGACGAACAGCTGGTCGAACTGGGACGCCTGGCAGAACATACGGCCGGCCTGGCCGAACTCGATGCGGCGCTGCGCAGCTTTAGCCCCGAGTCGATGGCGGCGCGCTGCGGCATCGACGCGGCCACCATGCGCGAGCTGGCGCGCACGCTGGCGCAGACCCGCCATGCAGCCGTGTACGGCCGCATCGGCACCTGCACCCAGCAGTTCGGCACCCTGTGTTCGTGGCTGATCGACGTGATCAATGTGCTGACCGGCCACCTCGACGAAGAAGGCGGTTCGATGTTCCCGAAAGCGGCCGCCTTCGCAGCCAACACGCGCGGCGCGCCGGGCAGCGGGCGCGGCATCAGCAGCGGGCGCTATCGCTCGCGCGTGTCGGGCGTGCCGGAAGTGGCCGGCGAAATCCCGCTGACCTGCCTGGCCGAGGAAATCGACACGCCCGGTCCTGGCCAGATCAAGGCCCTGATCGCGATCGCCGGCAATCCGGTGCTGTCGGCGCCGAACGGCGCGCGCCTGGCGGCGGCGCTCGACCAGCTCGACTTCATGGTCAGCCTCGACATCTACGTCAATGAAACGTCGCGCCATGCCGACGTGATCCTGCCCGGCCTGTCGCCGCTCGAGGAAGCCCATTACGACGTCACCTTCACCCAGTTTTCACACCGCAACCACGCGCGCTACAGCGCCCCGGTGCTGGCGCGCGCCGCCGGCCAGCCGGAAGAGTGGGAAAGCATGCTGCGCATCGGCGCCATCGCCAAAGGGCTGGGCGCACAGGCCGATATCGGCGCGCTCGACGACGCCACGCTCGAAGAAGACGTGAAAAAAATCGCCGGCCCCGCGGCCGCCCACGTACTGGCCGCATTGCAGCCGCTGCGCGGCGCCGAACGGCTGCTCGAGCTCGGTTTGCGCAGCGGCCCGTATGGCGACCAGTTCGGCGCCAAGCCGGCCGGCCTGACGCTGGACAAGTTGAAGGCAGCGCCTTCGGGCATCGACCTTGGGCCGATGGGGCCGCGCATTCCCGAAGTACTGCGCACCGCGTCCGGCAAGATCGAACTGGCGCCGCAAATGCTGCTCGACGACCTGGCGCGCGTAACGGCCGACCTGCAGGCGCCGGTGCCGGAGCTGGTCATCATCGGCCGGCGCCAACTGCGCTCGAACAACAGCTGGATGCACAACCTGCCGGTGCTGGCCAAAGGCACCTATCGCTGCACGGCGCTGGTCCATCCGTTTGATGCGAGCCGGTTCGGCCTGGCCGACGGCGGCGCCGCCCGCATCAACAATGGCGCACGCCAGATCGAGGTGCAGGTGGAGATCTCGGACGAGATGATGCCGGGCGTGGTCAGCCTGCCGCACGGCTGGGGCCACAACCTGCCGGGCACGCAGATGAACGTGGCGGCCGAGCGGCCGGGCGTGAACCTGAACGCCCTGCTCGACGAGAACCTGCGCGACCCTTTGTCGGGCAATGCCGTGCTGTCCGGGATCCCGATCACGATGGCGCCGCTCTAGCGCAGCCGCTTGCCCGGGGTTTCCCTTCCGCTCTGGAGCAGGAACAGGCGCGCGACCGAGCCGTCCGCTTGCGGCTCGAAGCGCAACTGCGCCTCGACCGTCCTGGAATAAAACAGCACGTCCGACAGCGCGAAGATTTCCTGCGCCTCCTCGCCGCTCGCCCTGGCGATGTATTTTTCGCCGTCCTGCATCACGTCGATGACGAATCCGGGCGCCAGTTCGTACCTGCCCACGTAGCGTTCGAACACCCCCGGTGCGAGCCGCAGTGCGGTGCGCGTCGGCGGTGCCGCCTGGGGTTCCGGGATCGGCTTGCCGATCGCAATCCCTGCGGCGCGATGCGCGAGCAGCTCGGACTCGACCAGCCCCGAGTCGCTGTTGCTCAACACCGCCACGTAGACATTTTCGTCCGGCAGCCGCATCGCGAAGGCGGAAAAGCCGCTGATGCCGCCGCCATGCACGATCGCGGTGCTGCCTTGCAGCCTGCCTATCCCCCAGCCATAGCCATAGCCGCTCGATGCGCCGTTGTTCAGCGTGTAGGCTGTAAACGCCTGCTTCCAGCTGGCGCGCCCAAGCAACCGGCCCGCCGTGATCGCCGCGTCCCAGCGCGCCAGGTCGTCGACGGTGGACACCAGCGCGCCGGCGGCAAAGGGCTGCGACATGCTCACCGGCGCGCCCGCGACAAACTTGCCGGCGCCGCCGCGGTAACCGCGCGCGTGCACCACCTTGCTGCGCTCATAGCCGTCATACGCGGTGTGCCGCATGCCGAGCGGCTCGAAAATGCGTTGCGCGACAAAGTCTGCATAGCGCATGCCCGACACCTTTTCGATGATCGCGCCAAGCAGGACATAGCCGGAATTGCTGTAGGCGAAGCGCTCCCCAGGCGCGAATGCGAGCGGCGCGTCCTTGAAGGTGGCGATCAGCTGCGTGACCGACAAGTCCCTGGCCATGGCCGCGACGAATCCGGGATCGTCCGTGTAATTCCTGATGCCCGAGGTATGGGTCAGCAAGTGCTCGATCGTGATCGGCTTGCCCTTGTCGGGGAACGCCGGCAAGCAGGTCCTGATGTCATCGTGGAGCGACAGCTTGCCCTGCTCCGCCAGGATCAGGATGGCGGTCGCCGTGAACTGCTTGGTAATGGAGCCGACGCGCATGGCCATGCCCGGGTCGAGCGCCAGTTTCGCATCGAGGTCCGCACTGCCGTAGGCTTTGCGAAAAATGGCTTTGCCGTCGCGCGTGACGATAATCGCCGCACCTGGCATATCCGGCGTGAAGGACGGCGCGATGCTGGCATCGATACGCTGCGCCAGGTCGGCGGCGGCGGCCGGTGCGCCAGCAAGAACCGCCAGCGCCAAACACTGGATGGCGCATCGCCTGCGCGCCGCGCCTCTGGCTGCCTGATGGTGATTCATGACGACTCCTGGTCAAAGTTGGGTGAGCCAGGAGTATTGAATGCGCATGCCTGTGTCGGTGACGAATTTGACCCGACATATGCCCGACAGTACGGCATGTCGGGCCACTTTTGGCTATTGTCCGGCTTTGGTCGTTTCGGTCCGCGCCAGCAACTGGGGCACGACAGGCAGGGTCGCGATTTTGTCGCGGTCGACCAGCGTCAGGGAGTCCTGGCTGACTGCCTGTCCGTTGGAATAGCGCTGGGTCGAAGCGATCCAGCGGGCGCGGTTCGCTTCGACGTCGGCACTGCGCTGCGAGACATCGGCCGCTGCGGGCGTGGCCAGGTAGGCTTGATAACAGGCGCGCCACTGCTTGACCTGCTTGTCGACCCGGCGCACGCCCTCGTTCGAGGTCGAGTGATCCGGGAACACCGGCGCGACGCAATCGAAGGTCGCAGCCTGGGCTGACGAAGCGCCGCAGGCGAGCGCAAAAAACAGGGTCAAGGTCGATTTCACGAGGTGCTCCGGGTAGCTGGAAGAGTACGGATAGTAGCCCAAATTGTAAAATTTGAAATATTATATTTGTATCGCTTGTGTTGCCTACTGTAACGCTTGTGCTGTGTATTATTGTAGTGATACACTAATTCACATGGACTTCGACATTTCCCCCAACGCCCCCACCCCGATCTATCGCCAGATCGTCGAACAAGTGCGGCGCATGGTGGCCAGCGGCCAGCTGTCGCCGGGCGACACGCTGCCGTCGGTGCGCGCCGTCGCGCAGCAGCATGCGATCAACCCGATGACCGTCAGCAAAGCATACAGCCTGCTCGAAACCGAGCAACTGGTGGTGCGCCTGCGCGGCGTCGGCATGGCGATCGCCGACGCCGGCGGCACCTCGCCGCTGGATGCCAAACTCGACATGCTGCGCCCTGCCCTCGACGCCGCAGCGCGCACCGCTCGCCAGCTTGGCCTGGCCGACGCCGACGCACTCGCCTTGTTCCAGGCCAGCCTCCTTCACTCCCCAGAAAGACCACGATGACTGATTTCGCCATCCAGGCCGACGGCCTGTCCATGCGGCGCGACCGCGTCAGCATCCTCGACGCCATTTCGCTGGCCGTGCCGGCCGGCGCGGTGGTCGGGCTGGTGGGCCGCAACGGCGCCGGCAAGTCGTCGCTGCTGCGCTGCCTGGCCGGCCTGACGGAGCCTGACAGCGGCGCCAGCAGCCTGCTCGGCTGCCCTTCGCTCGACCTGACCGACGCGGTGCGCGCGCGCCTTGGCTACGTGGGCCAGACGCCCGACCTGTTCGCGTGGATGAACGTAGCCGAACACCTGCGCCTGATCGGGCGCGCCTATCCGCGCTGGACCGAAGAACGCTGCCTGGTGCTGGCGGCCCGGCTCGACCTGCCGCTCGACAAAAAAGCGGGCGAGCTGTCCGGCGGCGACCAGCAGAAAATGGCGGTCGTGATGGCGCTGGCGCACGATCCGGACCTGCTGCTGCTCGACGAGCCGGTGTCGAGCCTCGATCCGCTGACGCGCCAGGAATTCATGCGCGCCATGTTCGGCGAACGCGAACGCACCATCATCGTGTCGAGCCACATCCTGACCGACCTCGAACGGGTGGTCTCGCACGTCGCCTTCCTGCGCGACGGTGCGCTGCAGCTGTTCGACAGCTGGGACGCGATGCTCGACTACCTGCGCCTGGTGCCGGCGTCGACGCCGCAGCTGCCTGCCGACGCCATCGTATTCGCCGCGCCGCGAGCGGCCCATGTGGTGATCGATCTACGGCGCGCGCCATCCTGGGTCGGCGCAGGCAAGGCCATGACCCTCACTGAACTGTTCGCGGAACTGAACAAATGAACTTGGCCCCGACCTTGATCAGCAAACTGGAACGCGGCGACAGCGCACACAAGCTGCTGCTCGCGGCCTTCCTGATCTACTGGATTTGCCTGCTGCCGACCCTGTTCGGACACGGCTCGGCCAGCACCGCGGCGAGCCGCATGCTGACCCTGCCCGCGCTGGCGGCCATGTACTGGATCGCCAGCGCCAACGCCGCGCAGCTGGCGCGCGCCTTCGCCGTGCTGGGCCAGATGCAGGCGCCGCATGCCCTGATGCGCGCGCTGGTGCGCGAAAAGTTGACGAACTTGCTGCTGGCCTGGGCCTTCCTCGCCACCGGCCTCACGCTGCAACTGGCGCTGCCCGCATCGCAAGTGTCAGCATGCAGCGGCGCTGCGCTGGTATCGATCGCGGCCTGCCTGGGCACGCTGCGCAGCCTGTCGCAAGCGCGCCTGCTGGCCCTGCCCTTGCCGAAATTGCTGGCGGCGGCCCCTTACCTGGCCTGCCTCGCGCTGATCCTGCTCGACCAAAATGCGCTGTTGGACCGTGTCGGGCGGATGCCGCTGCCGATTCTGGCTTTGGGCGCGCTCACGTTCCCGTATCTGGCCTGGCGCCTTGCGCAGCGCTGGCAACATGCGCTGCCGGTCTATCGCTGGTCAGCGCCCAAACCTCAGCACAGCATCATCGCCTGGATCGCCATGCAGGCGCGCCGCAATACGCTGTTGACGTGGGGATCTCCATGGCGCCAACCGGACGATGCCAGCCCGATTTCCGCGCGCACCGGCCAGTATGCCATTGTGATCTACCCGTTATTCATAATGGCCGGACGTCCCATGTGGGCCGAAGGGCGCGTCGCCTTTTTTGCTCCGTTGGTGCTGCTGTTTGTCAGCCTGGTGACTGCGAGCGGGTTGGTCGCGCGCGATGTACACTGGCGCTCTTTCCTGATACCCGGCGGCTTGCAGCGCGGCCGCATCGCCAGTCATATATTGGTGTCGACACTGGCCGTCCAGTACAGCTTCGCGCTCGCCATCGCTGCCGTGTATGGCGTTTTCATGAATTTTCTATATGGGATGACATGGGAGACGATCGGACCGCAGCTACTGCATGCGGCGACGCTGCCGCTCGAACTGCTCTTTGCAGGTTGCCTGGCGTTGGTGCTGCGCACGATGCCAGTCAATCTGTGGATCGGTGCTCCTGTAGGTGTGCTCATGCTCAGCTTTGTGTTTTTCGCGCTCGCCAAGCATTCGTGGTCATTGCAAAGCTACGTCACGATATCGCTGCCGGTCTTCGTTCTAACCATGCTGGTGGCCAGCGCAGCGTTGCTGGTGCTCGCAAACCGGCGCTGGACCAACAACCGCCTGTTCCAGGCCGCGCGACGCGCCGCATAGCCTGGCCGATGGATCTTCTTTACTAATCGGCTTTAAAAGAGGATTCTTCCATTAATGGCAGCGATCTTGATACCATTCGTGCCCGTTGGCGAGGCAGCGCTGAAGATCCCTCTGCAAGCGGTCCGCCTGTACCTTGAAGGCCGCGCATTCGCGGTTGCCGGCATCGACCATCGTGATGCAGGTTTCAAGTTTGTCCGACGCGCCCTTGTAGTTACCGGCCGCCAGCGCCCGCTCCGCCTCCTCGATCAGGTTGCGCGCAGATTGCGCCGTCTCCGACGCCGTTGGCGCGACCCGCTCGACCGGGGCGGGCGCCGCCGCTGCGCGCTGTTCGGCGATCTTGTCGCGCAGCTTGCGCGTCTCTTCATCGTCGCTGTAACGCCGCGTGAACGCCGCCAGGCGCGACTGCGCCTTGCCGAATTCGCCGGCGGCGAGCGCGTTTTCAACCGCGGCGCTGGTGTCGTTCCAGGCCTTGACGCGCTGCTTCTTTTTCTCGCAACCGGGAACCGCCGCATTGATGGCGGCCTGCAGCCGCGATAGCTGTTCCGGCGTCGCCTTTGTCATACGCAGCGCGATCAGCTCCGACTGCGCATCGTTGAAGCGGCAATCGGCGCTGGCCTGCATGGCGCTTTCGATGCGCGCATCGATCTTGTGGGGCGATGGCCGCGCGTACAGCCAGATCGCCCACAGCGTGGCTATGGCGATGACCCAGTAGCGCATGCGCACCGGTTCGCGCCGTGGCGGCGCTGCCGCGACATGCGTGCGCGGCGGCGCGGCGGGTGGAACGACCGGCTCGGCCTTCGCCAGCACCGGCGGCGGCACAGGCGCGGCTGGAATGGCGGGCGCGATGACAGCCTCGCGGTATTCGGCCTGGGCCGGCCTGGCCACATGGGCCGGATTGGTCACGCCGTCGTGCTGGCCCGTGCCGCAATACGGGCAAAAGTTGACCCGGCGCGGCAGCGGCCGCGCACAGGCTGCGTGGATGCAGCGGTAGATCACTTGATCTTGCAGGTTCATGCGCCTTATTCCGGATCGGGGATATCGTTATCGGGGTCAGGAATCGCCTGCGCGAACAGGCCTGCCAATTCGGCCATGTCGCCTGCGATTTTCCATTTGTCGACCCGCGGGTTCCACTGCATGTTCCATACTTTAGTCCCGCCGTCGACCTCGGCGCGCGCGATACGCAGCGCCAATTCCTCCATCGAGTAAGGCCCCTGCTGCAGGCCGTTCAGGAACACCTTGTAGCGTACCGCCGGCGCCGCGCCCGGCGCAACGGCTGGCGCCTGCAAGGCATGGCCAGCCAGCGCCTCGCTGGCCAGCACTTCGGGCCGGATCACGCGCTTGTCGACCGACTTCTCCACTTCCCACGAATAGGCGTCGCTAGCCGAATTGGGCACCAGCTCGGACCATTCCAGCAGCGTCGCGCCGGCGCCCTCGATACTCTTGGCCGACAGTTCGCCGTTCATGCCGCGTGCGCGCTTGAACCACTCCTCGTACAGGCGGCGCGCGGTGATGTTGGGCAGCGACGGCGACGGCAGCTGGGCCCCGGTCTCGTCCACTTCCAGCTTGGGCTCATACACGCGGTGCTGGTAATGGCGCATCAGCGTGGCCAGCAAGGTCAATTGGTTCGGCCCCAGGTTCGCCAGCCGGTGCTGAACCGCGGCGATCACCTGCTCGCGGTAGTAGGCCGGCAGGCCGTTGGAGCGGATCGCAAACTCGTTGCCGATCTGGAGCCATTCGCCGGAGCCGGGTTCAACTTCGAACAGGTACTGGCCGCGCGGCTGGAACGACGCCTCGCGCTCGGCCAGGTCGGGCTTGCGCTTGATGACGCCGAGCGCGTTGGCCTGCAAGAACCACTCGTAGTCGTCTGCCAGCCGGTTCAGTTCATCCATCGACGGCGAGATCGGATGGCGGAAGCGCGTTGCATCGAAGTGCAAATGGGTCGGGATCTTCGGATTCTCGATCTGGTACGACGTGCGCCAGGTCGGCAAGCCGCGCAGCACCGTCATCGGATAGCCGGACAGCTCGATGTAACACACCGCCTTGCCTTGGACACCGGTGTTGACGATCGAGACCAGGTCGCCGTGGAAGGAACCGGTCGGCACCGCCGCCTTGATTTCGCCTTCCAGCTTGCGCCACGCATTCACGTCGCCCACGCCGATGAAGCACTTGAACTGGTCGGCCTTGGGCGTGAACTCGGCCGAGAAGCGCGCGTTCACCCACGGCATGGCGCTTTTCAGCCATTCGTTGAAGATGCGCTGGCGTTCCGGCGGCGACATCGCCGACAGCCGTTCGAGCAGCGGATCGACCGGTTCCTCGCCCAGCTGTTCGACCGACAGCTGGGTCTGGGCGCGGCGGAACAATTTGAGCAGCAAATTGGCGCGCAGGCGCTCGTCCCCCAGCTGCGGGAACAAGCGCGACGAGCCGCCGAATTCGAGCAGCACTTCCTCGCTCCACGCGCTGATGTCGCCGGTCAGCTTGACCGGTTCGGGCAGCACGTCGCTGGCCAGCTTGATGTAGGTGGCGTGCTCGTGGCGCGCGTCGGCACGCAGCTGGTCGATGCGCTGGTCGACCGCGCCCAGCATCGCCTGCACACAGCGCCGGCCTTCCTGGAATTCGCCGGCCATGCCGCTCCATTCGGCCTGTCCTTGTTCGTCTGTCGTGAGCGGATCGCCCAGCCAGGCCGACATGCCGCGCATGACGTCGACCGCCTGTCCGGACGCCACCGCCAGCAGGTGGAAGCGCAGGTAGTCGGCGATGTCGCGCTTCAGGTGCGCCATGATTTCGCGCGCCTGCGCTTCCTTGCCGAACAATTTTCCGGCCGCCTGCGACAGGTTGCCGAGCGACTCCTCGACCTGGCGCGTGCGCAGCGCATCGCGGATGTCGCGATAGCGCTTGCCATTGCGTTCGGCGTTGCCGAGGTCGCGCTGCGACAGGCGCGACTTGACCTGCTCCAGCAGCGACAGCACGAATTCGAGGCCGCCCTGCTTGCGGTCGTCCAGCAGCGCATACAGCTGGTCGCGCGCGCGGCCCTTCAGGCGCGTCATCAACTCAAACGTGTGGCGCTTGATCCGGTCTTCGCTGGTTTCGGCAGTGGCGCCGGCTTCGCGGATCGCATCGCGCTCGAGCTGCGGCAGCAGTTCGGCCACTTTCTCGCGCCATACGCCGATGTCGAACGACCCCATGATGCGGTCGATCTCGAGCTGCACCTTGCTCTCGACGCGTTCGAGCAGCGAACGCTGGTCCTTGTCCATCAGCAGCTGGCCGGTCAGCGCGTATTCCTGGAACGGCGTCACGTCCACCGTGCCCTTGCGGAAGTCGGGGAACTCATCGAACGGATGCTCGCTCATGGCCATCTGCTCGCGCATGAAAATGTCGCGTTCCTGGTCGCCGGCGCGGCGCGCGGCGGTGCCGTCGCTGCCGACCAGGCCGAAGAACGCCTTGACCATCAGCGCAGCCAGTTCGTAGGCGCGGATATCGTCGCGCAGGCTTTGCTGGGTGTCGAGCACCGCCTGGCCGAAGGCCGAATACACCTTCGAATACGACAGGCGCATGTCGCCGAAGCGCTGCTCCGGAACGCGCGGATTGAACGGCCCCAGTTTGTGCTGCTGCTGATTGACCGCGATCGAGCGCTTGCGGTTGGCAAAATCGGCCGAGGCGAAATCCTCGAACAGGGTGTCGGCCACCATCTGGTAGACGTCCTTGATGTCGGCGGTGGCCTTGTTGGCCAGGTTGGCGGTGTCGACGAAATACACGTCGTCAAACGGCGCGCCCTTGCCGACCAGGCTGTCCGGCTCGGCCCAGCGCACTTGTGCGTTCATGTCGCGCATGGTGGTTTCGAGCTCCATCAGGGTCGCATAGGCGTTCGCCTCGGTGCGCTCCTTGTTGGCCTTGGCGTAACCGGATGGCATGAACATCACCAGGTCGACCTGGTTGTCCGACACTTCCTGGCGCGCGATCGCCTTCGAGATCCAGCCCAGGTCGATCGCGGTGCCGGCCCCGGTGCCGCCCGCGCACGAGGCAATGACGACGATGCGGAACTTGGAGGTGTCGACCTGCAGGCCGAGGCGCTGGTAGGTTTCCTTGCGCTCGTTACCGGCATTGCTGCTCAAGAAATTCAGGGCACCTTTAATGCGGCCGCGCAGCTTCGGATATTTGTCGAACAAATACAGGCGCGCGATGGCGCGGATCTGGCCGGCGCCTTTCGATGGATCGATGCCCAGCGAACGCAGTTTTTTCGGGCGCAGCGGCATCCAGCTTTCGATCAGCGGAAAGCGCGCCAGGCTGTCGTCGGATTCGTGGTACTGCGGCAGGTCGATCGCTTCGACCAGGCGCTCCTCGTCGGACAGCTTGACCAGCTCGTACCAGGGATCGGTGCGCTGCGATTTTCCTTCGTCGATGATGGCATTGTTATCGAGGTCGAAATGCAGGAAGCGCGCGACCGGAAACTGGCCGATCGATTCGACCCGGGTCGGGTTGTGCCGGTTCCAGACCTCGGACAGGATGCGGCGCCGGATGCGCAGCATGACTTCCATGCCGGTGCCACCGGCGCCGATGAACAGCGTCGGCCGCAGGTCGACTTTCAACTCTGCTTTTTTACCGCCCGCGGTGTTTGGGAAATCTGCCATATCGAACTCTTTCTTGAATTTCAGCGACGGCCGACGAACAGCGCCGCGACCAGGGATACCATGCCAACCAAAACCAGCGGGGCGGTGACCGCGAACGTCAGGAATTTGCTCGCGTTGATAATCGCCAGCACCGCCGCCGCGCTGAAGAAGGACAGGCCGACAAACAGCAGCCAGCCCGCACTGCCGGCCGACGACGGCGCCACGCGCTTGACCACCAGGTGGTGCACATAGGCGTTACGCACGAAGAAGTAGATGATCACCAGGACCAGGAACACCGCGCCGCCAATGGCCAGGTCGCGCGTCGACGTGTCGGTCGCCGGCGCGCCGGCAACCGGAGCGACTTCGATCGGCATCGCCGCCGCAGGATCTTTGGTCTTGGGCAGCGGGTCGGGCGACGCCTTGTCGTCGCCGGGCAGCTTGAAGCCTGGATCGGGTGCGGATGACGGAGTGGTTTGCATGCGGTTTCCTGTTGTTGTTGGAATATCAGCGGCCCAGCCGGACCTGCGCGCCTTCGCGCAGGTCGATCAGCTGATGGCCAAAAATCGTCGTCTTCAGTTGCGCCACCTTGTTGCCGGCCTTGTCGAAAATCGGCTGCGTGGTGCCGGCCCGCGCGTGCATGGTGCGCAGCTCGTCTTCGACCGTAACGAAAGTCTTGCGCGGCCGCGCGAACGCCAGCGCCGCTGCGCCCGCGCCGCCCAGCAGCGCCAGCGCGGCACCGATCAGCGCCACCAGGGGACCTACGCCGTAATGCACGCGCACTTCGAGCGGCAGCAGCGCGGTCGAGCTTTTGACCTGGGCCGGCGGCGTAAAAATATCCGGCAGCGGATCGCCCGGGAACAGCGCCGCCATGCGCTGGCGGAAGGCCTGCGACAGCTCGAGGCGCTGGCCGGACAGCTGCAGCTCGATCTGGCCCGGCATCACGTAGGCCGAGCCGGCGCTCCTGACCGCATCGAGCGACCAGTTGCCCGGCAACTGGCGCACCGGCAGCTGCATCACCGACGACAGCGGCGCGCTCTGGCCGGGAGCGAGCGCGCGGACGCTGGTGCCGGCCAGCGCGATCGGGCGCTCCTCGCCGCCCAGTTTCGAGCGCGCGCTGATGCTGGCGCTGCTGATCGTGTACGGGTACATCGTGTTCTCGAGGTTCCACTCGATCTTTGCGGCGGGCGTGCGCGCGCTCGACTGCACGTCGGCGCGCAGCATGCCGCCCTGCGCCATCGAGAACGCCACGCCCGGCGCATCGCTGACCTTGCGTGGCACCAGCCGCACGGTATCCTGGTCGAGCGGTTTCAGGCGTGCCGCCGGCTCGGTGATGACCTTGGCGATCACGCCCGACGCCTGCAGCGCCTTCAGCTCGCGCGCGCCCTGCTCGCCGACGGCGAACACATAGATCATCAGGCCATTGGCGCGGTAATGAGTCCCCTGCACCGGCATCTGCAGCGGAAACGCCAGTGCGCGCGTGATGGCGCTGCCGCGATGGATCAGCGCATAGAATTCGCCGTTGCGGCGCGCCGTCTCCTGGTCGTTATTCGGACTGTTGCGGTTGTTCGTGAACAGCCATACCAGGCCTGGCTTGCCGTCCAGCGCCGTGGTAATGGCGGTGCCGACCGCCTCATTGAGGTCCGTATCGGCCAGCGTGCTGACGCCCGGCTTGCGCGCCACGTCCAGCGCGGCCAGCGCCGCGCTGACCTTGGCGCGCGCCGACGCCGGTTCAAATTTGAGCGCCAGCAGCGCCTTGGGCGATGGCGCGCCGGGCAGCGACTGGTTGAACGACGCGAGCACCATCGGGTCGCCCGGTTGCGCGACCGCCATCACCAGCTCGGTCACCAGCGGCTTGTATTTGGACGCGGGATCGCTGAAGAACGGCTCCATCCAGCCGGAATTCTGGACCAGGAACACGTGCGACACCGCCAGCGCGTGCGCGCATGGCAACGCCAGCGCAGCACAGGCGATCGTGCGCAGCAGCGTGGTCTTCACGGCAGCTCGTCCAGGCGCCAGCCGCGCAGCTGGTTCCAGTCGGGATGGTGCAGCCACAGCACGCGCTCGTAGACGAAGGGCACACACTCGAGCGGACGCGCCAGGCGCGGGATATCGTCGAGGATCACATTGCGCTTGCCGATCCATTCGACCGTGGTGCGCGGCAGGATGCGCGTGCCGAGCGCGTCTTCTGCCTTGCCGGTGTACTTGTGCATGCGCAGTACCAGCCCGCTCGACTGGCTGCGGTTGTTGTTAAAGCCGCGCAGCAGCGGCAGCACCAGCGAGTCGTCCTCGTGCGGATCCTCGACGTGCTCGCTCTCCCACGGCTCGCCCACCACCGCATGGCCGCGCCGGAACAGCAGGCTGGCGAAGCCCAGGCGGGCGCCATTGATCGGCTCCAGCTGGCCGTCCACCTTGCCCAGTTCGAGGAAGGAATAGGCCTGGTCGGCATGGCCGATCAGCCACAGGCGGCCGTCGCGGCTTTGGGTCGGGCCGCCGAATTCGAGGCGCGGGGTCCAGTTCAGCGGCCACGGCATCCATTGCGGCGCGGCGCCGGGCAGCCAGGCCAGCTGGCCTTCGGCGTGCAGCCAGAACAGGCGTCCGTCATAGCCGATCGGGCGCGACCAGCCGGCGGCCGGCGCGGCGCCGCAGTCGTACAGCACCACGCCGGAGAGATCCTGCTGCGCGCTCCACATGCGCGTGCCGCTCGCTGTGCTGAACAGGCAGGCCAGGTTGCGCCGCATGGCGCCCGGCGCGCTGGCCAGCGCTGCGTCGAACACCGATTCGGTATGAAAGGTTTCGCTGACCGGATTGATCCACAGGCGGCACAGGCCCTTGTCGGTCGGGACCAGCGCGACTTCGCCGCGGCGCGGATGCTGCACCGGCAGCCACGCGTAGGCCGACGCGGTGAAGGTCAGGTCGGCGCTGTGCTCTTCGGCCGCCATCACATGCCACAGGGCCGCCAGCGGATCCCAGTACTGCAGCACGTTGCGGGTGTACGCCAGCGCCAGCAGGCGCTGCACCGGAAAGCCGAAGCCGGCGGCGGCAAACACGCACTGCGCATTGGGCGGGACCGGCATGTTCAAATCGGGGCGGCCCACGTCGGGCGCGGCGGGACGCTCCTCGAGGCTGTCGCCGAGCGCCAGCGACGTCACCGGCAAGCCATGCGGCACATGGCGCGGCAGCAGCTGGTCAGACCACGGGCCCCACCAGTCGGCCTGGCTGCGGACCTGGCCGGCGAGCTTCTTCAAAGGATGGCCGCAGGTAGGGCAGAATGCGAAGCCTTCGGGGAAGATCGGCGCGCAGCTGCACACGGCGGGCAGCGAAGCACCCAGCAAATGGGCGACGTCGGGCAGGCGTCCGCGCGCCTGCGCCTGCCAGTCGATCCGGCTCAGGCCTGCGCTCGACGCCAGTTCGAACTGCGCGTTGTCGTCTTCCAGCCAGACACTGGCTGGCGTTTCCCATCTGTATGCCATTCGCTTGCCGCCGTATATGTATATGCACCAGCCCTCGTCCAGGGGCTGCGATTGCGTCTCAAATCATAGCGCAACTGGCAGGCACGGGCGGTTTAATTGCCCGGTACTGCGGCGCGCCCTGTCTGGGCCCGCCAGGTGGGATGCCGCCGGGAATTCCGGCGCGGCACGGCCACGTATAATGGCGGCTTACCGATCTTACGCAGCCCTTTGATGACTTCCCCTTCCAGCGCCGCCTCCCCGTGGGGCGCAATTCCCGCGCATGCCGTCGATGCCGCCGCGGCCCACTTGCGCGACGTGCTCGCCATCGCGATCGAACACGGGCCGGCGCAGCGCGCGCTGGTGGTGCACGACGCGCGCTCGGACCTGGCGCGCGCGCTGACCGAGGGCTACCGGCGCAACCTGCCGGACGGCGAGTTCCTCGACTTCGACAGCGTGGAGCCGGACCAGGTGCTGGCGGCCTTCAAATGCCTGGCGCCGTCCGACCTGGTGGTGCTGGTCCAGTCGACCAGCTTCCGCCTCGAAGCTTTCCGGATCCGGGTCGAGCTGTTCAAGCTTGGCCTGAAAGTGGTCGAGCACGTGCACCTGTCGCGCATGCCGGGCACGCAGGGCGAGCATTACATCGAAGCGCTGGCCTACGACAGCGATTACTACCGCGGGGTCGGCAAGGCGCTCAAGGCGCGCATCGATACGGCGGCATCGGGCACGGTGCACAGCGGCGGGGAGCGGCTGGTGTTTGCCTCGCCGTTCGAATCGGCCAAGCTCAATGTGGGCGACTACAGCGGCATGAACAACGTCGGCGGCCAGTTCCCGATCGGCGAAGTATTCACCGAAGCGCAAGACCTGGAAGCGGTCAATGGACGGGTGCAGGTGCATGTGTTTGGCGATACATCCTACCTGGTGAACCGGCCCGACCAGCCGATCACCTTGATCATCGAACGGGGACGGGTGGTCGGCGCGGTGGACACCACGCCCGAATTCGACAAGCTGCTCGAGATCATCCGGCGCGACGAAGGCGAAGTGTGGGTACGCGAACTGGGTTTCGGCATGAACCGCGCCTTTTCGCGCGAACGGCGGGTCAACGACATCGGCACCTACGAGCGCATGTGCGGCATCCATTTGTCGCTGGGCGCCAAGCACGGGGTGTATCCGAAGCCGGGCTTCAAGCGCAAGGACGCGCGCTATCACGTCGATGTTTTCGCCGTGACCGACGCGGTCTACCTCGACGACCAATTGATGTACCAGGATGGCGGCTGGCTCGTCTAAATTCCATCGCACCAATATTTTTAAATCGGGGTCAGACCTCAATTTTAAAAGTTTTTAAATTGAGGTCTGACCCTAATGGCGTTAAGTTAAGCCCTTGTCATTAGTTTCTTATAGGGGTAGCGCTGCGCTTTTGCCTTTACGACCCGATCAAATTTCCGATCGGGTCGGTACTCCTTCAGATCAAGCACCAGTCTTTCCCGTAGTCGCTTCATTCCAGCTGGAAGTTTGCCCTGCGCTTGTGTGGCGGCAGCGATAAATAGTTCATATTGAATGGTGCGAAATGCCAGCGTGAAGCTGATGTCAGTCGGCTGACATTTGGCCTCAAGTGCTGCCTTGGCGATTTCGACCCGAACCAGGTTGTATGCGACCAGCGCGCCCCATATTTCCTGAGTAACGCCCTCAACGGTCATACTGCGCAAGGTGTGCGCCGATCCCAGCATCGAGTGTTTCAACTCGCGATAGCTCGTCTCGATTTCCCATCGCCGCCAGTAGCAGTCGACGAGCTGCTTCGCCTTGAAGAGCTTGCGGTCGATCAGCGAAGTTAAGAGATAGACGAGTTCGCCCTTGCCGTCCACAATGCGAACAGCGCGGGCTCGCCACGTAGCCGGCAGGGTTGCATCGAGACGCATCGCTGCGTCGGATACCTCCATTTCAACCGTCCCATCCTCGTCCGTCCCATCGATCAGCTTCCATTTGGTGTTCTTTTTCGCGGGAATGAGGAAATGGCGCTGGGTACCTCGGACGACCAGATTGCAAAGCAATTCTGCCGCGAGAAAACCTCGGTCGAAGATGGTCAGCGAGTTGTCCGGTATGCTCGGAAGCAGCTCCCTGGCGTACGCCATCTCGCTCGTCTTGTAAGCGCCGAAGCGCGCGTCCAGAACGAGATGAGTTGGTACCGCCATGAGCGTGACGCCGCGCGCTTGCGGAAAACTGGCGACCTTCGATTTGGCATAAGCCTGTGCACCGAAGTGCTCGCGGTTGGTGGCACTGTCGGCCAGGCGCAGCGTCGTGCCGTCCATGGCCAGCAGATCCATGCCGTGAAACTGATACGCAGAGCGCTCCTCGCCATGCCAAGCCTTGGCCGAGGTCTGGAACAGCCAATGGAGCGGTTCAGCGCCAAGGCGTTGGCGTGCCTGGCACGCAGCGCTGGCTGTCAGGCACCGGCCTTCTAGTTCGGGAAGGGCAAGATCGAGATCGTCGAGTACTTCCTTGATTGATAGATGGCGATACAGCGCCAAACCGATGACGAGCCAGACGACCTGCTGGGCCGGCAGACGGCGGACCCGGATACTGGCCTTGCCCTTGTATGCAAGCGCAGCTTCAATCCACTCGTACGGCAAATGCGCACCGAGTCGCCGCCAATCTGGCGGTGATCGTGGTAAGTCCGTAACAAGGGAAAGTGCATCTGAAAGCATCGTGCCCGAAAGTTAACACTTCGGGCACTTGTTTACAAGGAAGAAATGGACGTCAACGGCTTAACTTAACGCCATTAAGGTCTGACCCCGATTT
>JANYGW010000240.1 GCA_025359245.1 Massilia sp. | reverse complement strand
CGCCGCCTGCTCCTGCAGGCGTGCTGACCATAAATCCTGGTTCGATTCTCTTTGCATTGTTGCGACTCCTTCTGTTATTGGAGCCGCCAGTTTGTTTACCTGTGATCAGGAATGGAAGGTGGGGTAAATATCCCGCTTACGATCAACGGGGCCCATGATGATCGCCAACGCAGCCGCATTGCTCCGCCGATCGAAGGGCCGGGGCGGACGGCGCATTAGGCCGAGCCCCGCAGAACTCGCGAAAAGTGCAAAGTGCAAAGTGCAAAGTGCAAAGTGCAAAGTGCAAAGTGCAAAGTGGAAAGTGGAAAGTGGAAAGTGCAAAGTGCAAAGTGCAAAGTGCAAAGTGCAAAGTGGTTTACTTAACCAACATCGTCCTCGCCTCCGCAAGGACGATGTTGGTTGATGAGTGAGGTCGCAAATTCCACGATTTCCGCTGATGTTCAACCCAAAGTGGAAATTCGACGCTATCTACAAGATTATCCCGGTGCGACCCGTTCGTGTTCGGTACTTGCCTAGCTGGTGAAATGGTCGAACCCGGCCAGGTTCAGGTCCAGCGCCTGGTCTTGCGCATCGACCAGGCGCAGGCCCGGCTCCGCATCGATGCTTCCGACCCGCGTCACCGCCGTTCCCGCCTGCAGCGCGGCCGCGATCACGGCCTCGCGCTGCGCAGCCGGCGCTGTAAAGCACAACTCGTAATCATCGCCGCCGGCTGCCGTGAAGCGGCGCCGCAATTCGCGCGGCTGGCGCGCCAGCACCGGTCCGGCCGGCAGCGCGTCGACGTCGAGCGTGGCGCCGACCCCGGACGCGGCCAGGATATGTCCCAGGTCGCCCACCAGCCCATCCGAGATATCGATGGCCGCATGGGCCAAGGGCGCCAGCGCCAGCCCGAGCGCCACCCGCGGCGTCGGCTGGTGCATGCGCTGCGCCGCCTGCGCCAGCGTGGCCGCATCGAGCGCGTACTCATTCCAGTAACCGGCCAGCGCCAGGCGCGCATCGCCCAGCGAGCCCGAGATCCACAGGTCGTCGCCGGCACGGGCCGCGTCGCGCCGCAGCGCCTGGCCCGGGGCCAGTTCGCCGAAGATGGTGATGCAGATATTCAGCGGTCCCTTGGTCGTGTCGCCGCCGATCAGTTCGCAGTCGAAGGCGTCGGCCAGCGCGAACAGGCCGCTCGAGAAGCCTTCCAGCCAGTCGCGGTCGGCGGCCGGCAGCGCCAGCGCCAATGTGAAGGCGACCGGCCGGGCGCCCATGGCGGCCAGGTCGGACAGGTTAACGGCCAGGCATTTGTGGCCCAGCATGCGCGGGTCGGCTCCCGCAAAAAAATGCCGGCCCTCGACCAGCATGTCCGATGAAATGGCCATCTGCATGCCGGGGGAGGGCGCCAGCAGCGCGCAGTCGTCGCCGATGCCGAGCGCAGCGCGGCCCGCACGCGGGCGCTTGAAGTACTTCTTGATGAGGTCGAATTCGGAGAGCATGCGGCGATTGTACCGAATCGCACGCCCGGCTACATTTCGGCCAGCAGCTTCTGGCGCAGGGCCGGGGTATGCGCCGACATGCCGAAGCCGCGTAGCACGCCTGCCGGATCGACAAAACGCGCGATCGTGCGTTCGCCGTCATGCTCGTCGACCCAGGCACCGCTGGTGCCCGCGGGCGGCGGCGCCAGTGCCATTTTGTAGCTGGGCGTCTTGACGATCACCGCGTCGTTTTTCAGGGTGATCGCGGTCGGCGTGCCGGCCAGCGTGGCGGCGATGGCGCGCGCGGCCGCCAGCAGCGGCGCCACGTAAGGCAGCACGGCGCTGCCGTATGGGGTTGTGTATTCGGCGCAGTCGCCCAACGCGAAAATGCCGCTGGCGCTGGTCTGCCCGTAGGCATTGACGGCAATGCCGCGCCGGGTTTCCAGCTGCGCGGCCTGGGCCAGCGCAACCGATGGCCGCAGGCCCACCGCCGACAGCACCAGGTCGGCCTCGAAGGCGCTGCCGTCGGCCAGGCTGACCACGAAGCCATGCCCGGCGCGCGCCACGCTGGCCACCGTGGTGCCGAGGCGCAGCGCGAGCGAGCGCCCGGCCCAGGCCTGCGCCAGCCCGGCCGACAGACTGGGCGCGGCCAGCGCCGCCAGCGGCAACCGGTTCGGGTCGACCAGGGTCACGTGGTGGCCGCCGGCCAGCAGGTCGTCGGCGAATTCGCAGCCGATCAGGCCCGCGCCGATGATGGCCACGCGCGCCGGCGCGCCGATGCGGTCGAGCCGCGCGCGCAGTTCGGCGTAGTCGGCGAGGTGGTTCACCGACAGCACGTCGTCCGCGGCATCTCCCCCCATCGGCAGCCGGATCGGCTGCGCGCCCAGCGCCAGCACCAGTTGGCTGTAGCTGAAGCTGCCCTGGCCGGTCGATAGCGTGCGGCTGGCGCTGTCGATGGCGGTCACACGGGTGTGCGCCAGCACCGTGGCGTCTAGCTGCGCGGCCATCTGTGCGGCGCTGTGCGACACCAGCTGGGCGGCGCCCTTGCCCAGTGCGATCGCGTTCGACAGCATCGGCTTGGCGTAGGCGTCGCCAGCGTCGTCCGCGATGATCAGCAGCGGCGTGCTTTTGTCGAGCTTGCGGAACTCGCGCGCCACGCTGTAGGCGGCCATGCCGGCGCCGACGATGACGATCGGAAGGGCGGGGCGCATGATTACAGCTCCACCATCTCGAAATCGGACTTGGCCACGCCGCAGTCCGGGCAGGCCCAGTCGGCCGGGATGTCGTCCCAGCGGGTGCCGGCGGCGATGCCTTCGCCCGGCATGCCGGCGCTTTCGTCGTAGATGAAGCCGCAAACGATGCATTGGTAGGTTTTCATGGTGTGGTCCTTTTTGGATGTGCGGGTGGTGGGGCTGGTTCGGGGTCAGACCCCTAAAAGAAGAATCGGGGTCTGACCCCTGGCGTTAGGCGGCGTTGAGCTTGTCGAGGGCGGCTTTGTAGTGGTTGGCGTGGCGCTCTTCGACCTTGGCCAGCGCGGCGAAGCGCTTGGCGGCGATTTCGAGGGTGCGCTTGAACTGGGCCGCGTGCACCTTCGATTCTTCAATCTGCTCGTCGTATTCGGCCACCGCGGCGCTGTTGCCTTCCTCGATAGCCAGGTGGCGGAACTTCGGATACATTTCGGTGTATTCGTACGTTTCGCCTTCGATGGCGATTTCGAGGGCGCGCGCCGGCGTCATCTGGTCTTTCGGATACAGCAGGTCGAGGTGGCCGAACGCATGTTGAACTTCCTGGTCGGCGGTGGCCTCGAACGCTTCAGCGACCTCGATCGCGCCGGCCGCGCGCGCCAGCTTGGCAAAATAGCGGTACTTGATGTGGGCCATCGATTCGCCGGCAAAAGCGGCTTCGAGGTTCTCGATGGTGACGGACTTGATCTGGTTTGCCATGCTGTTCTCCGGTTGAGTGGTATGAACGAATAATAGCTAAAATAAATCAATCAGTGAAATTGATAGTATTTATTGATGTGATAGGTTTTATGCTGCGCCCATGAAATGTTGTCTATACGAGGGGTTTGGGGCGCCTAGTTGGTAGAAATACGTATCTTGCTCGATTCTTGTGTCTGCTAAAATCAACGATCCCCGTCGTCATAGGAAGGCCGCACCAGCATGGATTCGTCATCGGACAATAAAGAAGAATTACGCCAGCAACTGCGCCAGGCTGCGCTCGAATACCACGAGTGCCCGCGCCCCGGCAAGATCAGCGTCACCCCGACCAAGCAGCTGCTCAACCAGCGCGACCTGGCCCTGGCGTATTCGCCGGGCGTCGCCGCTCCCTGCGAGGAAATCGTCAAGAACCCGGCCAACGCCTATAAATACACGGCGCGCGGCAATCTGGTGGCGGTCATCACCAACGGCACCGCCGTGCTAGGACTGGGCAATATCGGCCCGCTGGCGTCCAAGCCTGTGATGGAAGGCAAGGGCGTGCTGTTCAAGAAATTCGCCGGCATCGACGTGTTCGACATCGAGATCAACGAGCTGGACCCGGACAAGCTGGTCGACATCATCGCCTCGCTCGAGCCGACCTTCGGCGGCATCAACCTGGAAGACATCAAGGCCCCGGAATGCTTCTACATCGAGCGCCAGCTGCGCGACCGCATGAAGATCCCGGTGTTCCACGACGACCAGCACGGCACCGCGATCATCGTCGGCGCGGCGATCCTGAACGGCGTCAAGGTGGTCGGCAAGAACCTGCGTGAATGCAAGCTGGTGGTGTCGGGCGCCGGCGCCGCCGCGCTGGCATGCCTGGAGCTGATCGTCGACCTGGGCTTCCCGATCGAAAACATCTTCGTCACCGACCTGGCCGGCGTGGTCTACAAGGGCCGCACCGAGCTGATGGACCCGGACAAGGAGCGCTTCGCCCAGGATACGCCGCTGCGCACCTTGGCTGAAGTGATGCCGGGCGCCGATATCTTCCTCGGCCTGTCGGCCGGCGGCGTGCTGAAACAGGATATGGTCAAGCAGATGGCGCCGAACCCGCTGATCCTGGCGCTGGCCAACCCGAATCCGGAGATCCTGCCGGAAGATGTCAAGGCGGTGCGCGGCGACGCCATCATCGCCACCGGCCGTTCGGACTATCCGAACCAGGTCAACAACGTGCTGTGCTTCCCCTACATCTTCCGCGGCGCGCTCGATTGCGGCGCCACCACCATCACGCGCGAAATGGAAATCGCGGTGGTGCACGCGATCGCCGACCTGGCGCACGCCGAGCAGTCCGACGTCGTCGCGACGACCTACGGCATCACCAATTTGTCGTTCGGCCCCGAATACCTGATCCCGATGCCGTTCGATCCGCGCCTGCTGATCCACATCGCGCCGGCGGTGGCCAAGGCGGCGTTCGAGTCCGGCGTGGCCACGCGCCCGATCGCCGACCTGCAGGCGTATGCCGACAGCCTGCAGCAATTCGTCTACCGCAGCGGCACCTTCATGAAGCCGCTGTTCGCGATGGCCAAGCTGGCCCCGCCCGAACTCAAACGCATCGTGTACGCCGAAGGCGAAGAAGAGCGCGTGCTGCGCGCCGTGCAGGTGGTGGTCGACGAAAAGCTGGCGCGCCCGATCCTGGTGGGCCGTCCGAGCGTGCTGGAAAAGCGCATCGAAAAATTCGGCCTGCGCCTGAAGCAGGGCGAACACTTCGACGTCATCAATCCGGACCACGAAGAACGCTACCGCGACTACTGGCAGACCTATTACCAGATGGGCATGCGCAAGGGCGTCACGCAGGAATACGCCAAGCTCGAAATGCGCCGCCGCCACAGCCTGATCGGCGCGATGATGATCCACAAGGGCGACGCCGACGGCATGATTTGCGGGACCTTCGGCACCACCATGCTGCACCTGCATTACATCGACCAGGTGCTGGGCAAGCGGGCCGGCGCGAACGTCTACGCGGCGATGAATTTCCTGATCCTGCCGGAGCGCCAGATGGCCATCGTCGACACCCACGTCAACGAGAACCCGAGCGCCGAGCAGCTGGCCGAAATCACGATCCTGGCGGCCGACGAGATGAGCCGCTTCGGCCTGATCCCGCATGCGGCGCTGCTGTCGCATTCGAATTTCGGTTCGGCCAACAGCGAGTCGGCCAAGAAGATGCGCGCGGCGCTGGCGCTGGTGCAGCAGATGCGGCCCGAGCTCGAAGTCGACGGCGAGATGCACGGCGACGTGGCGCTCGACTCCAAGCTGCGCAAATCGATGATGCCGCATTCGACCTTGCAGAGCGACGCCAACCTGCTGGTGATGCCGAACATCGACGCGGCCAACATCGCCTACAACCTGCTCAAGACCGCGGCCGGCAACGGCATCGCGATCGGGCCGGTGCTGCTCGGCTGCGCCAAGCCGGTGCACATTCTGACGCCGTCGGCGACGGTGCGCCGGATCGTCAACATGACCGCGCTGTGCGTGGTGGACGCGGTGTCCGAGCGCTGATCGCGTGTTGCTGCAAAAGGGCGACGGCGCCTCGGCTCCGTCGCCCTTTTGCATGCTGCGGTGCACTTCCAAAAATGTATTTTTTTTGTTATGGAATGGTTGTTTTTTCTTGTTGCCGGATGGACCGCGCTTGGCGGCGCTTCCGGCTTGCTGCTATCCTGCAAATAGTGTTGAGCAAAGGCGCGGGATGGGGCAGCGGAAACTTGTAATTGCATTACTATTGGCGGGGTGGACAGCCTGCGCCGCTGCGCAGCCGTCAGCCGGGCCCTTGTACATCACCACCGAATACTCGCCGCCGACCAGCATGCAGGAAGGCGACAAGGTGATCGGCAGCGCGACCGAAAAAATCCGCGAAGCGATGGCGCGCAGCGCGCTCGCCTACACCATCGACATGCAGCCCTGGAAGCGCGCCTACACGGCGGCCCAGGCGCGTCCCGACGGTTGCGTATATTCGACCACCCGCACACCGGAGCGCGAACGTTTGTTCAAATGGGTGGGGCCGACCGACGAAGGCGACTGGGTGCTGCTGGGGCGGGCCGACCGCCAATACCACCTGCAAACGCTGGAAGACGCGCGTGCGCTGCGCATCGGCACCTATCACGGCGATGCGCGCGACGAATACCTGCGTGCGCGCGGCTACCTGGTCGATCCGGCGCCGAACGACATGATCAATCCGCCCAAACTGATGATGAACCGGATCGACCTGTGGGCGGCCGGGCTGCGGCGCGGCAGCGCGGTGCTGGCCTTGAACGGCTGGTCGACGAAAATCGTGCCGGTGCTGACCTTCAACCGGGTCAAGCTGTACCTGGCGTGCAACCTGGCGGTGCCCGACGCCACGATCGACAAGCTCAATGCGGCGTTCGCCGCGATGGAGCGCGACGGCACTTCCCGCCGGCTGGAGCGCAAGTACGACACCTGGGTCACGCGCAAGATCGAAGGCCCGCAATAGGCCGCTGTCGTTGCCCCCCAATTAGCGTTGGACTGGTGCAGAAATCGCGGAAGCGAGACTTAAAATACAAGAATAAACGTCATCCCCGCGTTCGCCGAGGACGACGTTGGTACATTTTTTGGTCGCAACCGGTGCCGTAAATTCTGCGTGGCCGGATGCAAAATCTCCGACTCTGCATCAGGAAGTTGGCGCGATCGCGATCACGCGCCGCGCCGGCGCCGCGGCCCTGGCGCGCAGCTGGCCGCAGCCCCCGTCCACGTCCTGTCCCGCCGAATCGCGCAATTTGGTCAGCACGCCGCGCGCTTGCAGGCTCGCCGCAAGCGCGCGCGCCTTGTCCCAGCTGGGTCGCTGAAAATCCATGCCCGGGATGGTGTTGTACGGGATCATGTTGAGCACCGCGTATTTGCCCTTGAGCAGGTCGACGATGCCATCGAGCTCGTCGGCGCCATCGTTGACGCCGTCCAGCAAGGTCCACTGGTACTGGATCGGATAGCTGGTCTGGCGCGCATAGGTTTCGCCCAGCGCGACCAGCTCGGCCGGCGTCAGGCGCGGCGCGCGCGGCAGCAGCCGTTCGCGCAGCGCCGCCTTGGTCGTGTGCAGCGACAGCGCCAGCGCCGGCTTGACCCGGCCTTCGGGCAGGCGCTCGAACACACGCCGGTCGCCGACGGTGGAAAACACGATGTTCTTGTGGCCGAGATTGCCCTCGGTGCCGAGCAGCTCGATCGCTTCGAGCACGTTGTCGAGGTTGTGCGCCGGTTCGCCCATGCCCATGAACACGACCTTCTTGACCGGCCGCATGCTGCGCCCCAGCACCACCTGGGCAAGGATTTCACCACTCGTGACCTGGCGCACCAGGCCGTCGCGTCCGGTCATGCAGAACTGGCAGCCGACCGCGCAGCCGACCTGGCTTGACACGCACAGCCCGTCGCGCGGCAGCAGCACGCTCTCGACCGCCTGGCCGTCGGCCAGCCCGACCAGCAGCCGGGCCGAGCCGTCTTCGCCCGGATGCGTGGAAATCAGGCGCGCCATGCCGTGCAGCTCGGCGTCGAGCGCGGGCAGCGCCTCGCGCAGCGCGCGCGGCAAAAAATCCTGGGGCCGGCGCCGGCCCTGGTCGTGCGCCTGGCCCAGGATCCAGTCGCGCAGCACGCGCTGTTCGTGCAAGGGAAGGGCGCCCAGGGCGCGCAGGCGCTGGCGGATGGTGGTGATCTGCATGGAAAAAGGAGGGTCGGGGCGGCGTGCGCCCATTTTACACGCTGGACGCAGATGGTTTCGTGTCGGAAACAACACACCTTGGCGCCATGCTTGACGCTGCCTTGACGAAGCGGGACTATGGAAGACAGGCCAGACGATGTCACAATCCCAAGGAATCTGCATGAAGCTACTCCGGCACCTGTCGATCCAGAAAAAATTGATGCTCAGCATGGCGGCCTGTCTGCTGCTGTTCCTGGCGATTTCATCCGCCCTGAGCATCACCATGACCGGCGCCGGCATCCGTGAACGGGTGGTGACCCAGGAACTGCCCGCGGTGGTGGGCGAAATCGGCAACGACATCCGGCGCCAGATTGCCGTGCCGCTGGCCACCTCGCTGGCGATCGCCAACAATGCCTACATCCACGCCTGGGAAGTCGAGGGCTTGCCCGACGCCGGCCTGCCCGCCTGGCAAGCGTACGCCAAGCAGCTCAAGGACAAGAACAAGGCTGCCACCGTGTTCTGGGTGTCCGAAGCGACCGGCAAATACATGACCGAGCAGGGCCTGAACCGCACGCTGGCCAAGGGCGCCGCCAGCGACCAGTGGTTCTACGGCTTCCTGTCCGGCGGCAAACCCTACACGCTGGACCTGGACAAGGATGTCGGCTCCAGCGAATTCATGTTGTTCATTAATGTGCGCGCAGAAGCGGGCCCGGGCAAGCTGGGCGTGGCCGGGCTGGGCCTGTCGCTGACCTCGATGGCCGACACCATCCGCAGCTACAAGATCGGCAAGTCCGGCTTCGTCTCGCTGGTGCGCGCCAACGGCAGCGTGCTGGTGCACCGCGATGCCGCGCTGGCCGACGGCAAGCATGCGCTGAAAGACTTGCCCGGCTTTAACGCCGCGCTCAGCGACAAGCTGCTGGCCGGCGCCAAATATACGAACGCCGAGGTCGACGCGCCGTCCGGGCGGCGCCTGGTCGCCTCGTCCTTCGTGCCGGAACTGAATATGTATGTGGTGGCCGAAGTGCCGGAAGCGGAAGTGCTGGGCAATGTGACGCGCTCGGCGACGATCGCCGCGCTGGCCGCCGGCGTGATCGGCGGCAGCATCGGCCTGCTGATCGTGTTCCTGATCAGCCGCGCGATCGCCGCCCCGGTGGCGCGCGCGGCCCACATGCTGACCGAGATCGCCAGCGGCAACGGCGACCTGAGCCGCAAGATGGAGGTCGAAACCGAGGACGAGGTGGGCGAGCTGGCGCTGGCCTTCAACCGTTTCATTTCCTCGCTCAACACCACCATCGGCGAAGTGCGCGGCAGCACCACCACGATCGCGTCGGCCTCGGCCGAGATCGCGGCCGGCAATCTGGACTTGTCGAGCCGCACCGAAGCGCAAGCGTCGAGCCTGGAAGAGACGGCGGCCGCGATGGAGCAGCTGACCTCGACCGTCAAGCAGAACGCCGAAAACGCCAGCCAGGCCAACCAGCTGGTGGTGGCCGCGTCCGGCCACGCGGTCAAGGGCGGCGAGGTGGTCGGGCAAGTGGTCAGCACCATGGGGTCGATCACCGACAGCTCGCGCAAGATCGTCGACATCATCGGCGTCATCGACGGCATCGCGTTTCAGACCAATATCCTGGCCTTGAATGCCGCGGTCGAAGCGGCGCGCGCCGGCGAACAGGGACGCGGCTTCGCGGTCGTGGCCAGCGAAGTGCGCAACCTGGCCCAGCGCAGCGCCGCCGCCGCCAAGGAAATCAAGACCCTGATCGGCGACTCGGTCGACAAGGTCGGCGCCGGCAGCCGCCTGGTCGACGAAGCGGGCAAGACCATGGACCAGATCGTCGCCTCGGTCAAGCAGGTGGCCGACTTGATGAGCGAGATCGCCGCCGCCAGCCACGAGCAAAGCCAGGGCATTGGCCAGATCAACCAATCGATCACCACGATGGACGACGCCACCCAGCAGAACGCCGCGCTGGTCGAGCAGGCGGCGGCCGCGGCCAAGTCGCTGCAGGACCAGGCGGCGCACCTGGCCGAGGTGGTCAGCGTGTTCAAGCTCGACGAGAGCGACACGCCCAAGGCCGCCGTGGCCAGGCCGCGCCGCGCGCCGCCGCGCGCGCCGGCCAAGTCCGCGCGCAGGGTGGC